>CAYGZI010000052.1:0-16753 GCA_964354245.1 uncultured Planctomycetaceae bacterium | reverse complement strand
TGATCACGCCCTTCAACTCGGGGAATTTCGCCTCGAACGCCGCGTCCGCCACGTTCCCCACTTTCTCCACTCCATCGGGCTCATTGCCGTGACAGTAGCGTGTTGTCGTACCTGCGCGGCACGCGTACTCCCACTCCGCCTCCGTTGGCAGACGGAAGGTCTTGCTTTCCTTGCTACTCAGCCACTTGCAGAACTCCATCGCATCGTTCCAGCTTACGTTCACCACCGGATGGGTATCTGACTGAGAAAACCCGGTGCTCCGCCAAGAGTACTTGTCGTTTATCTTGAACTCCTTGGAGTCGCGGTTCCAACCAAAGGCGCCCTGGAAGCCGGTGCCCTTCTCCGCGTCCGTCGCGTAGCCCGTTGCCTCGACGAACTGGCCAAACTGGCTGAACGTTACCTCGTACTTGCCGAGATAGAACGGCTTGCTGATCGTCACCTTGTGGGCGGGCTTCTCGTCGTCGAGGCCGCTACCGTCCCCCATGACGAAGGACCCCGCTGGAATCAACACCAGTTCCAACATTACACCACCGCCCAAGTCGATGGTCTTCTGACCAGGGGTGCCGGCTTTGCCCGCATTGTGTGGCTCTGAGGACGGCGGGGTTCCGCAACCGGTAGTCAACGTAATCGCGACCGCCCCAACACAACAAAGTATCCGATGCATCATTCGATTACCTCTCCCCACCAGGGGTGTTTGAGTTCAGCGTCTTCAGTCTCGGAGCGATTGATCCGTCCATACTGCCGGAAGAAGTCGGGGCTCCACGGATGGAGCTTCAATGTGACCCGTCTGCCGACCGGCCAGGAAAAGGCCGGCGTATTCTGGTGGTTTCTCATACTGAACAGGTACGCGGCGATCTTTGGCTCGGTGAGCGTCCCGCTGTGGACATGCAAGTCGGTCAGGTCGAGTGTGAAGATGTGGTGGGCATAGGGCATTTGGCCTGCCCGCGGCGCCGCCGATTTCGCGGCGATCGTCCCGCTGACGATCACCGCGCGGCCCGCCGGTGGCGGGTCGTCGGCCGGTTTGCGCGACTGCTTGAGTGTCATGTCGAGCAGTTTCCAGTCGCCGACGGCCAGTTCGCGCGCGGCGAACTGCCAGACGACGACCTTCTTGCCGGCCAGGCGGTCTTCGCCTTGGGCCAACTCGCGGCTGAGCATCTCGCGAGTAGCATACGCCCCGTCGTCGTTCCGCAGGATCGTATCCACGGGGCGATTCAGCGCGAAGCACAGTTGCTCGGCCAATCCGGCTGCGGAACCCCAGTTCATCATCTCCAGCGAGTAGATGTTGGCGAAGCTGTCGCCTAGCAATAGGACTTCCGCGGCCGGGTTGGGCCGCCACGGCTCGCCGGCTGCGTTCGTCACCGGGCGGATCGTTACGACTTCCTCGCCGAAAACGCCCTGGTTCTGGCGCAGCTTGAGCATCATCGCGATGTCGCCGAGGTTCTTGACGTTCTTGGATGTGTGACGCCGATCGCAATCCACAGCAGTCGCGCCCAACACGATCTTCTCTTCGATCAGCCGGGCCAGTTCCGCCGCGGCCAACTCCATCGCCTCGGGTCGCCAGTGGGTGTCGGTGGCCAGATAGACCGTATTGCCGGAACGGTCGCGGAACTGGGCCAGCGCATCCGTCACGTCGCAGACCGGCACGCCCTCCGCTGCAAGCTCATCGAGGAATTGCCGGTACGACGGATTGTGAACGCTCATCCGCCGGCCTTCATAGCGCGAGGAGAACTTTTCAGGGTGGATCGTGGCCTTGTCGGGCGTCGGCATGAGCACCAGCCGGATGTTCCGTTCGGCAAGCTGCCCGTGGAACTGGAGGATCGCCGCACGCGGGTCGGGCTGCGGGGCCGGCCGCCACTGCGTGCCGCTATCGGCCCGGCGGGTCATGTGCCGCGGGTTCAAGAATCCGGGACCGGTGCAATAGTCGATGCCCGGCCGATAGAACAACCACCGCTGGCGGCCGACATAGCCCTTCTCGTTGCCACTGCCGGCATAGACCAGACGTTCTTGGGTCGGCGGCAAGACGAACTGCGACAGAAACGACTCGGCCTTCAGGTCCTTCTCGTACTTGTCGATGGCCTGCAAGAGCACCGCGTTACCTCGAAAGATCTTCGAGATCCAGCCGCCGTTATGCTCGCTGAAGGCCGCCGCGGCCCGAGGCAAGGCGTCGAAGATGTCGCAGCACTGCGGCCAGGGGCTTTCACGCCGGCCCGCCGCGTGCTGCCGCATCTCACGATACGTCTGCACGGCCGGAACTCCGAACAGGGTGAGCAGTCCGACCACGAAAAGCGTCCACTTCACGCCAAGGCTGATCTCGGTGTGGCCGATTTCGAGCTTGGCTTGCTCTTCGCGAGTCTGGGGTTTAGGTTGTGCGGTCATTGGTCTACGATGGCAGGACCGCCATCAGAAAATGAAGTAGATGAACGGATTGAACTCTTGCGTGGTCATGGCCACGATCGCCAGCCAGAACACGGCCGTGATCCACAGGGCCTTCTTCCAGGTGATTTTGCGGGTGAAGTCCCAGGTTTGCGGGCAGAACCAGACGACGATCGCCGCCAGCAGCATCGAAACCACGTAGTACGGCTGATATATCAGCCCGCCAATCAGCCCCGCGCCCGATTGCGGCGTCGCCAGTCCCAACATGCTGCGGCAGTATTCCACAGCCGCTGGCAGGTCGGCGGCGCGGAAGAACACCCACGTGAAGCAGACGATCACGAACGTGATCGCCATCTTGGCGAACGCCGGCAGCCGTTCATAGAGCGTTTCCTTTCCGCCGAGCCGCTCTAGGATCAGCATCAGTCCGTGGATCGCGCCCCAGATCACGAAGTTCCAGGACGCCCCATGCCATAGGCCGCCGAGGAGCATCACCAACGCCAGGTTGACGTAGGTCCGCACGGGGCCTTTGCGATTGCCGCCGAGCGGATAGTAGAGGTTGTCGCGGAGCCAGGTCGAAAGGCTCAAGTGCCAACGCCGCCAGAATTCGGTGATCGACTGGCTGAGGTAGGGCGAATCGAAGTTTTTGGCGAACATGAAGCCCATCATCAGCCCCAGGCCGATGGCCATGTCGCTGTAGGCGCTGAAGTCGAAGTAGATCTGAAAGGCGTAAGCGACCACGCCGACCCACGAGTCGATACAGCCGATCGAGCCGGCGTCGAACGCCATGTCGGCCACCTTGCCGCACGGATTGGCCAGCAGGATCTTCTTGCCGAGCCCCAGGCCGAGGAAGGCGACGCCGCGGGCGAACTTTTCGATCGTGTGCGTCCGCTCGCGAAGCTGATCGGCCACGTCCTGGAAGCGGATGATCGGCCCGGCCACAAGCTGCGGAAACATCGCCACGTAGCAGCAATAGTCGATCGGGTTGCGGATCGCCAGGGCGTCGCCGCGATAAACGTCGATCGCATAGCTCATCGACTGGAACGTGTAGAAGCTGATGCCCAGCGGCAGCGTCACCTTGAGCACGTTTTCAAGGCCCATGCCGGTCAGGCCGAGCGACTCCACCAGGGCCGTGTAGTTGAACGTGAGGAAGTTGGCGTACTTGAAGAACCCCAACAGCGAGAGGTTCGAGATCATGGAGATCGCAAGCACCCAGCGCTGACGCCTGGTCCGAGGTTGGCCCGGCGGCAACAGGGGGATCGGGGTGCGCCACGTCGAGGGCCACAACTGGCCGACCAGCGCCAACCCGCAGAGGTAGTCGATGAGCGTCGAGACGAACATCAGGGCCACGAACAGCGGATTCGCCCAGCCATAGAAGACGTAGCTGACCGCCGTGAGCGTCAAGTGCTTGAGCCATCGCGGGCTGAGGTAATACAGCACCAGTGAGGCGGGCAGAAAGTAGAACAGAAACAGGTGGGAACTGAAGACCATGATTGTCCTATCCTTGGACCGGTCACGCGCCTAGCTTCCTTGCTCATGGACTTATCCGATTGTCTTCGTCGTGCGCCGCAGGGGAATCTGTGAAGGGAGTCATATTTCGCAGCTTGGCGCGGAGGGTCACCTGGCTGAGCCCCAGGATCTTCCCTGCTTGGCTCCGATTACCGCCGGCGTGCTGCATGGCGCCCAGGATGACGAGCTGGTCGAACTGCTCTTTCGCTCGGCGGTAGAGATCGGTCTCGCCGCCGATGAGCCAAGCCCTGAAGTCTTCCTGGAGAGTCTGCCATGCGGTATCAGGCAGTGCTTGAGTGTCGACAGGCTCTTGTCCCTCGGAGCCCGGCTCTTCAAGCAACTCGGCCGAGAGAAACTCCGGGAGAATCGTAGGGCCGGCAGACGCGATCAGGGCTTGGCGAAGGACATTCTGGAGCTCACGCACGTTTCCAGGCCACCGGTATGACTGCAATAACTCCACTGCTTCAGGCGAGATCGACTGCACCGAGGTGCCGAGTTGACGGTTGTATCGGAACAGGAGGTAGTGGGCCAATTCGGGGATGTCCTCTCGGCGATCCCGAAGGGGCGGCAGGGGAATCGTCATTCCGCTAAGCCGGTAGTAGAGGTCCTTGCGAAATCGACCGTCCGCGATGAGGGAGTCCAGGTCCTGGTTCGTAGCGGCGAGGATGCGGACATCCACCGAGATACTTTCGCTTCCCCCCACCCGCTCAAGACATCCCTCTTGAATCAGCCGGAGGATCTTGGCCTGCGTGTGGGGGGCCATGTCGCCCACTTCATCCAAGAACAGCGTGCCACCGTGACATTGCTCGAACTTCCCGATACGCCGCCGGTCTGCGCCAGTGAACACGCCGCGTTCATGGCCGAAAAGCTCGCTCTCCAAAAGTGGCTCGGGGATCGCCGCGCAGTTGATCGCCAGGAATGGAGCCTGGCTGCGGCGGCTGTGATGATAGAGGGCCCTGGCAACAAGCTCCTTGCCCGTGCCGCTCTCGCCGAGGATGAGCACGTTGACATCTTGGGGTGCCACACGGCCGATCTGCTTGCAGACCGCCTGCATCGCGAGGCCGCTTCCGATCAGTCGGTCAGGCCTATCCTCCGGCCGATCTCCCTCGTCGATGATCGTTGGCACGTGTGCCAGTTGACTGATCGCCATGGCCTGTTCGACAACCTGCTTCAACTGCTTGGCGTCCAGAGGCTTGGTGAGATAGTCATACGCGCCAAGCTTCATGGCCTCGATGGCGGTATCGGTCGTTCCGAACCCCGTGATGAAGATGATGAGGCTTCTTGGGTCGATCCGGCGCAGCTCGTGGAACACGTCGAGTCCAGAACGATTGCCAAGCTTGATGTCTAGCAGAATCACCTCGGGGGCTTGTTCCGCAGTAAGTCGCAGTCCTTCCTCAGCAGTCTCGGCCCCCAAGACCGCAATATCCTCGCGGCCAAAGACCGCCTTGATACTGAGCCTGATACTCGGCTCGTCGTCAATGATGAGCAGCTTGGGCATCGATGGCCTCATCCTCTGTGCTTGGTCTAATCTCAGGAGAACGCCCGCTCCAATTTGCGCAGCACAGTGCGTTCGGCCGCGGAGATCTTGTTACCGATTCCAAGGAACCCTCCCGCCGCCTCGGCAACCTTCCGAGCCAGGCCCAGCACGTTGTCCTTAAGTCTCTCAATCTCCGCCTTCTCAAGGCGATTGCAGAGCCCGCTGACGTAGTGCTTCCATGCGTCAAACATATCGGGGCCAGGTCGACTGTCGAGCCAGTGTTCGAGAAGGGGGTAGCGGGCATCCTGCGGTTGGATGCCGGCGGCCGCCGCAGCCGCGATGACCGCATCGCGCTCTTCGGCTTGCACTTTTCCATCGGCCCAGGCGACAGAAAGCAGCGGCACGACCTCGATGGCCGCCAATGTCTCCGGCCCGATGTCGAGTTCGATCAAGCGATCCAGGACCATCTCGTCGGAAATGCCACTCACTTGAGTTAGCTGGGCTCGACGGTCCATCTTCTCCATACGCTCGTGAAAGGCATTCAGGAGCTGTTGATCGCGCTCGTGAAAGAATGCATCGACAAGGGTCTTTTGGTATCCCGTGAGAAGACTTGGCATGATTCCCTGACCTTTCAACTGCGACTACGCTCGACTAGGTATGCAATGCCGGTTGCCCGGCCTGGAGAGTTCCGCGGGGCGGCGGCCCGGCTCCGGCACCATTCCCGTTGCCCGGCATCCGCTCGGCGCTCAACGGCAACTCCACGGTGAACACAGCACCGCACCCTTCTCGATTCGCGGCCGTGAGCTTGCCGCCGTGCTGTTCGACAATACGGCGGCTGATCGCCAGCCCGAGGCCTGTGCCTCGCTCCTTGTCGGTGACGAACGGCTCGAACATCCGCTCCATGATCGGTTGCGGGATTCCGGTTCCGGTGTCGGAGAACGTCACACGGCAGACGGCATCGGTTGAATCGTCGTACCGAACGGCGACCTTGAGTTCGCCCCCTTCGGGCATGGATTCCACGCCATTCAAGAGCAGATTGACGAAAACCTGATGAAGCTGCTCGGGGTCACCGTCTACAGGGACCGGTGCGTTCGGCCAATCTTCGCAGACAACAACCTGTTGCTGCTTGGCATGACCTTCCACGAGGTTCAGGGCGCGGCGCAATGTGTCGCGAAGGTCGTGGCAGACCACCTGCATTTGGGGAGGACGCGCAAAGTCCAGCAGTCCCTGGATCGTGCTCTCCATACGCACGATCTGCTCCAGGACCACGTGGATGTGTTCGTCACTCAGTGCGTGGTCGTGCGGGCCGTCTGCGGCGGTTTGGATCAGGAGTTTTACCGAAGTAAGCGGATTGCGGAGTTCGTGGGCAACGCCGGCCGCCATTTCGCCGACGGCCGCCAACCGGTCTGCAAGCATCGTTTCGCGGCGGGCTTGCTGAAGCTGGTCCACGACCTCCTTGATCCGCGACGACACGAGTTGGACTTGCTGCTGCAAGGCGGGCAGATCGTCGGAAGGATGCACCTCCACGCGGCCTACTTCATGTTGAAGTCCACCCGCCGCGTCCTTCAGAGTGATGCTGATCTGGGAAATCGAGCGGCGCAGGCCACGTGCCACCCAAAGCCCCCAAATGATGCCGACGACTGGCCCGGCGATCCAGAGGACAATCATGACCTGGTCGAAGGCAACCCGTAGTCGGCTGCGCTGGGCAGTGGCCTGCGCGATGAGCCCCTCATGGACTTTCAGCAAGCTCTTGCAGGAATCGGCGATGGTGTGCGCAAAACGAGCCATTTCCACGGGGGGCGGGCCGGAGGAACCATCGGCAGACGGTGAGTCGAGGCGGCGATGGACGTATTGCCGATAGCGCCCGAACTGGTCGCGAATGGTCCAGACCAGGAACTGGGCTTCGGGAGTGGCAGAATTCGCCTCGGCCTCGGCAAGATGGCCTTCAAACGCCTGCTCCAATTCGGTGACTTCCATCCGAGTGTGACTGTCGGCTCGTTCTGCCACCTCCACCGCAGTCGCCTGCAACCTCCACAAGACATCCTGCATCGAGTCGGCGGCTTGAACCGCGGTGAAGTTTTCCGCCAAGTCGCGAGCATGGGAATGTGACACCCAGTTGAGGTAGCAGATCGTCGCGCCTCCAACCGCGAGCCACAGCAGGCTGACCAAGGCCGTTGGCGTTACGACCTTTTTCCACATCGCAGTCTCTCCATTGGAAGTACGGCTACCTGCCCCGTCGCGATGGAGGCTGCCGGGCGATCAAGGGCTCTTGCTTTCGGGGAGGCGGTAATCGCTGAGGCAAGTCTGGCAGAGCAATCATGGTGCCGAACGCCGCTTGTTGCTCAACGATCACGCCGTTTGGCTGTAACTCCATTCTAACAGAAGAGTTGCGCCGTCTCCAGCGTACAGGGGAGTTGGTCGCTTAACCTGAAAGAAACTGTCATGGCGAGTGACAGTATCTTTCGAGACATGAGCCCGCGAACAAGGCGATGTATCCCGCGGCTTCGGCCATCATTGCCCTAAAGCTCGACAGCATCGCTGGTTGAGTACGAGTCGCCCGAATTGCTTGGAGACCGGCACGGTCGTTGCTTCGCGTCGCAGTCCCGGAAGCGGATGTGCAGAAGGGACTTGGGGTCGTCACATTCGGAGGTCATGGGCCAGGAGCGATTCTTATGTTGGTGCTGACTCGGAAGGTAGGTGAGAAGATCCTGGTGCCGCAGTGCCAGTTGACCGTGACGGTCCTGGACATCGCATCCAGTCGCGTTCGACTGGGTGTTTCTGCCCCACCGGGAGTAACGGTGCATCGCGAGGAGGTCCAGAAACGGATTTCGACAATGGCCAATCTCGCCGTAGGAGAAACTTCGGTGGCGGCTCGCATCTTGATCGCTGACCCGGATCGATTCCTGCTCGCGTGCTACAGCAGGCATTTTCGCGAGCGAGGCGTGACCGTATCCACTGCGACGACTGGACTGGAGTGTATCCAGAGGCTCCGCGAGGCTGTCCCGGACGTGCTGGTCCTGGATCCGGCTCTCCTGTGGGGAGGTGGGGATGGTGTCCTAGCCGTGGTGCATGAGGAGCCGGCGCTCAGGCCAACCGTCGTGATGATCCTTGCTCAGGGTCGGAATCGAAGTCTGCTGTACAGGCTGTCCTGGTTCAAAGTAGACGACTATCAGACGAAGCCGCTCACCGCCGACGGCTTGGCCGCCCGAATTTGCACACTGCTCGCGTCCGGTAGCGACCGCGCCGTGTTGCCCAGATAGCACGGGATGAGGTGTCGCCATGAGAAGCTTCCGAAGCATCCTGCTGGTCTTCGACAAGGAGGACGACGCAACGGCGGCCCTGGAATTGGTATTACCCTTGACGAGGGGCAGTCAAACGCGGCTGACCGTGGTCGAGGTCATTGAGCAGGTGTCTTGTGGAGTTCGCACGTCAAAGAGGATGACCGACCCCCAAGTCCACCGAGGGTCGCAACAACCTGGGGTCGAATGTGGAGAGAAGCATCTGGCGCAGTCCATGGAGATCCTACGGGCGGAGGGGCTCGATCCGGACAGCCGAGTCTTGGTCGGAATCCCCTTCTTGGAAATCACTCGTCAAGTCCTGCGAGACAGGCATGATCTGGTGATCGTTCCGGCGGAGGGCAATTGCGGGCTGCGGATGCGGTTGCTTGACAGTCCCGCCCTGCATCTCATGCGCACGTGCCCGTGCCCGATATGGATGTTAAGGTCGGCGCGAGGTAAACCACACGGCGGGATCCTGGCCGCCTTGGAGGGCGAGGAGGAGGACGGCGATGGTCTGAACCACAAGATCCTGGACTTCGCCTACTGCCTGGCACATTGGGAGAACAACGAAATCCACGTTCTCCACGTCAGGCCAACGGGTGAAGAGAGGTTGCCTCGGCAACCTACCGGCGCCGGCAAAAGCACTTGCCAAGAGTTGCCGCTTGAGAGTTCCGCCCGGGACCAAAGTCGCTTGGATTCGCGTCGTGCGAAGTACGGTCCCGTCAACCGCACAATGCACTTCTACTATCTTCGAGGTGCGCCGGCATCGCTGATTTGCCGACTGGCTCACGAGAGGCAGGTCGACCTTATCGTCATGGGGACGGGCTTCCGGCCGGGAGCCACGGAGGGCGTCCTGAGTGAGACGGCTGAGACGGTCGTGTGCCGGGTGGGGTGCTCGGTCTTGAGCGTAAAGCCTGACAGCTTCGTTTCGCCCGTTACGGCGTGAGGTGGTCTCCAAGGCGGTTTGCTCTTACTCAGAGACTGGTAAGTGGTCGAAAGAAAGCGAGGAGGAATTGCCGTGCAATTGGACGTCCGACTGAAAGGGATAACCATTGGCAGGACGCTGCGGGAGCAGATTGTAGACCACCTGGACGCCGCCTTCCGCAGAGTGTCCACGCGAATTCGCGCTGTCAGTCTTTTCCTGAAGGACACGAACGGCCCTCGCGGTGGCGTGGACAAGAACTGCCAGATTGCCGTGCAACTTCACCGGGGTGGCACGATACGGTGCGGACGCACCGACGCCGACCTGATCACTGCGGTTAATCTCGCTACAGACCACGTGACCCACGCCGTTGTCCGGCGATTGGAGCGGAGGCGGAAGCGGGCTGCTCGGACGAAACCGTGGACTCCGTGCGAGGAATGAACTCCGGTGGGCCATAGTTGGCATCACGGACACTCCGAGGAACTCCTTCAATGGTTCGGGCACATACGCTCAAGAACCCTCTGTTGCTGAACGCCGCGGTGAGCGTCGCTGTGGTGATCGCGCTGAAACTTGGCGCCCACTGGCTTGGATGGGAGGTTATTTCCCTCAACCCTCTGTTTTCCGGCATCATCGCGGCGAACGTGTTCCTGATGGGATTCCTGCTCAGCGGCGTCCTGGCTGACTACAAGGAAAGCGAACGATTGCCCGGCGAGTTGGCGACGAGCTTAGAGGCCATGGCGGACGAGGCTGCCACGGTGTATGAGTTCAAGAAGGCCGATGTGGCCAAGCAGCTCCTGGACTCGCTGCTGTCCCTGAGCGTGTCGATAAAGGGCTGGTTCCATAAGAAGGAGCAGACCCGCCGGGTGATGGCAACTCTGGGAAAACTGAACCACCTTTTCTTTGGTCTTGAGGGACTGACCCAGGCGAACTTCATCGCCCGTCTGAAACAAGAGCAGAGCAACATCCGCCGGATGCTGATCCGCATTCACACGATTCGCGAGACATCGTTCATCCGCTCGGGCTACATCATCGCGGACACGACCACGTTCTTGCTCCTCATAGGGCTTATCCTCTCGAAGATCGAACCCTTCGTTGAGTCGCTGTTCTTCGTAGGAGTGATCACATTCCTGATGAGGTTTCTGGGGCTCCTGATCAAGGACTGCGACAATCCATTTGGACACTACGATGGCGGCTCGGTCGAGGATGTATCGCTCAAGCCGATCGACGACGTGATAGCACGTCTTCAGGAAATCCAAAGCCATGTCACCGACCATGCCATGAGCCACGGACAAGCGTCTGCCATGCACGGCAAGTTGCAGGGCTCGCCCGGTCACGCAGCGGTTTGAAAGCCGAGGTGCAAGGGATCCGCCAGCCTCCCGATGCACCAACTTCATCGTTCCACTCAAAAGCTACGGAAACTGGAAAGGAGCTTAGGCATGAAGTGCCCGATCTGCGACATCGAAATGAGGATCACCGAGCGCGAAGGCGTGGAGATCGATTACTGCCCACAGTGCCGTGGCGTCTGGCTCGACCGCGGGGAATTGGAGAAGATTCTTGCGCGTGTGGAATCGCAGCAATCCGGCGGACGGGACGAGCGGAATGAAGATGAGGACGACGAAGATGAGGATCGGCCCGGGGACCGAAGGGCAGGCCGGTATCGCGACGAAGACCCTCGCCGAGAGGGCGAATACCGTCGTGAGAGTGAAAGCAGATCGGGAGGCAAGAGGAAAGAGGGTTTCCTGAGCAACCTGTTTGACATGTTTGGGGATTGACCGTTCAGCTATGGCTACTCCATTCGATATCCGGAACACCTCGGGGCTCACCGAAAGCTGCGCGGCCGAGCGGCTGCAAGAAGAAGGCTACAACGAGTTGCCTTCCAGCAAACGACGCACCGTGCTGGCGATCGCCCTAGAGGTGGTCCGGGAGCCCATGTTTCTCATGCTCGTGGCGTGCGGCGGTCTGTACATGCTGATGGGCGAGTTGAGCGACGCCCTGATGCTCTTGGGCTTTGTGTTCGTGGTGATGGGCATCACCATTGTCCAAGAGCGTCGAACGGAGCGGGCCTTGGAGGCCCTCAAGGACCTTTCCAGCCCACGGGCGCTTGTGATTCGCGACGGGCGACAGAGGCGGATTGCCGGCCGCGACGTGGCGCGCGGCGACATGATCCTCCTGGTCGAAGGGGACCGTGTCCCGGCCGACGCACTCCTTCTTCAAGGGATCAATCTTTCGGTAGACGAATCCTTGCTCACTGGGGAGTCCGTCCCGGTGCGGAAGGCCCCTTCCCCCGGGGCGGCCGTCATGGGACCGCCTGGCGGCGATGACCTGCCGTTTCTGTTTTCGGGGACTCTCGTAACCGGAGGTCAAGGACTTGCCGAGGTCCACAGAACCGGACTGCGTACAGAGCTCGGCAAGATCGGCAAGGCGATTCAGACCCTGGAGCCGGAACAGACTCTCCTCCAGAAGGAGACCGGCAGGCTCGTTCGCTACTTGGCCGTCGTTGGCCTGGCCCTCTGCGGTATCGTGGTGGTCGCCTACGGTCTGAGTCGTGGGGGCTCCGCCGAGGCATGGCAGGGAGGATTTCTGGCCGGCATCACCATGGCGATGGCCACCTTGCCGGAAGAGCTGCCGGTGATTCTGACGATCTTCCTGGCCTTGGGAGCGTGGCGGATTTCGCAGAGTCGCGTCCTAACGCGACGAATGCCGGCGATCGAAACCCTGGGGGCGGCCACGGTCCTGTGCGTCGATAAGACAGGGACACTAACCCTGAATCAAATGACCGCGCAGCAGATCTCCTGTAATGGCGAGGTGTTCGACGACGCCGCGAACGGGGCTACTTTGCCGGAGACGTTTCACAGGTCGCTGGAATTTGCCGTTCTGGCGAGCAAACGGGATCCGTTCGATCCGATGGAAAAGGCCATCCGGATGCTGGGGGAGAAGTACTTGGCCTCCAGCGAGCACCTCCACAACAACTGGACGCTGGTGCACGAGTACCCCCTTTCCCCTGACCTGCTTGCGCTTTCTCACGTCTGGCAATCGCCGGACGGATCCGATTACGTCGTGGCCGCCAAGGGGGCGCCCGAGGCCATTGCGGACCTTTGCCACCTTACGGCACGAGAAAGGGAACCGCTGATCCGCGAGGTGGCGACGATGGCCGGACAAGGCCTGCGGGTTCTTGCCGTGGCCGAAGGTCGTCTGAGACGCACGGAATTACCTCATGAGCAGCATGATGTCGATTTCACCTATCTTGGGCTTGTCGGCCTAGCGGACCCCGTTCGGCCGGGGGTAGCGGACGCGATCAAGGAATGCTACGAGGCCGGCGTGCGCGTGGTGATGATCACCGGCGACTACCCCATCACCGCCCAAAGCATCGCCCGGCAGATCGGGCTGGCGGACCGGGGTGCCACAATCACCGGACCTGAACTGGACGCGATGGGGGACGAGGAGTTGGCCGATCGCATCCGTGGTGTCAACGTCTTCGCTCGCGTTGTGCCCGAGCAAAAACTTCGTATCGTGGACGCATTCAAGAGAAACGGCGAAGTGGTTGCCATGACCGGCGACGGAGTCAACGATGCTCCGGCGCTGAAATCGGCACACATCGGGATTGCCATGGGGGGGCGTGGCACGGATGTTGCCCGCGAGGCATCCGCGTTGGTGCTGTTGCAGGACGACTTCACGTCGATCGTCCAGGCGGTCAAACTGGGTCGTCGGATCTTCGACAACATCAAGAAGGCGGTCTCCTACGTCTTCGCAATCCATGTTCCAATCGCTGGGCTGTCGATGTTCCCGGTGTTCTTCGCCGACTGGCCCCTGCTGCTCCTGCCCATCCACGTAGTCTTTCTCGAATTGATCATCGACCCGGCCTGTTCGGTGATTTTCGAGGCGGAGAATGCCGAGCCCAACACAATGAAGCGGCCCCCGCGCAACCCGAAGGAGCGACTGTTCAGCCTTCGTTCCGTCGGTCTGAGTCTCCTCCAGGGGGCAAGCGTCTTGGGAATTCTGCTTGCCGTATTCTGGGCTGCAAGCGCCTTAGGGCACCCAGACAGCGAATCGCGCCGGGCATTGGTGTTTGGGACACTGGTCGTGGCGAACCTGTGTCTGATCCTCACGAATCGATCGTGGTCCCGCACCATCGTTTCGATGTTTAGGGAGCCCAACGCGGCCCTGTGGTGGGTGCTTGGAGGGACTTCGCTCATGTTGACGCTTGTGCTTACCGTGCCGTTTTTGCGGGATCTGTTCCACTTCAGCCCTTTGCACGCCGCAGACGTGGCAGTCGTCGTTCTTGCCGGTGTCCTTAGCATCATCTGGTTCGAGTTGGTCAAGGTTCTCAAGGTCAAGATGGCCTGACGTTCAAAGGAGGTGTCTGTGCGAGATTCCATACAGGCAGGATTGCGCCGCTTGTTTCGCCTGATTGTATCGGGGGGAATAGCCGCGGGAATGGTCCTCTTGCTGTTACGGTTTGGTGGCGATCGACAGGCCGGTCATGCCCAATCACCCGCGTCTCCACAAGAAACGGCGCCGAGGAACGATCCTCCCACGGATACCGAAGTGTTGAAGGCGGAAGGACTGTCCAAGGCATTTCGACGAGCAGCGCAGAGCGTGCTTCCGGCGGTCGTCGTGATCAAGGCCGGCGCGTCACCCGTTTGTCCTCAATGTGGCCGTGCTCACGAGGCGTACGACGACGAATCGGATGAGGGGAATGCCGATGCAGGTCGCCAGCGGCCACTGGATGTCCTCGGGTCAGGATTCATTGTAGCCCCGACAGGGGTCGTGCTGACGAACAAGCACGTCGTCACGGACAACCCCCGGCTGGTCGTACAGACCGCTGACGGCAAGCAGTACCCGGTCAAGCAAGTGAGCACCGACCGGGAGTATGACGCTGCGGTGCTTCGGATTGATGCATCCACCCCACTTCCCTTCGTCAGCTTGGGCGATTCCGAGGCCGCCGAGATAGGGGATTGGGTACTGACCATTGGCAGCCCCTTGGAGCTCGACCAGACCGTCAGCGCGGGCATCATTAGCGCCAAGAACAGGTCGTTGTGCCCCACCCACCAAGCCAGATACTTGCAGACCGACGCCGTGGTAAATCCCGGCAGCTCAGGAGGACCGCTTGTGGCCCTGAACGGCAGTGTGATCGGAATAACGACTGCGATAGCCTCCGAGGACGGCGGCTATCAAGGGATTGGCTTTGCGATCCCGACCAACTTGGTGAAGAGGCTGGTGACGAAGTTCACCGAAGCGGCTTCCCGAGAGCCGCCTCCGAGGGATTCCGGCCAAAGACTGTAGGCTCATGAATTGTCTCGCTTCGGACCTACACCTGAACGATCAAGACCATCCGCTGGCGGCTGCCGTCGTCAGCACCTCCCGTGATGCTTTCAATATGGGTCGGCACGTCGCTGGGATCGATGTTGTTCGTGGTAGGCGGCCAAGGCCCGCTCGACGAGCTGGCTTAACTGCGAGCGGGCTTCCCATGACCAGTCCCGGTACGAAGCCACAAGCGTGCTCGTAATCCGGAGCGTGACCTTCTCCTTGGGCGTGGCCATCGACGAAGCCTTGCCGGGTGGCCGGCCGCGCCGGGCGGTGGTCGTTGGCGTATCGGATGCGCCGATGGCGGCGGGGCCGGGCCGGGACGCACGCGGCCGAAGTCCGGTCTGCGACGGCGGGAGTGTGCTGGCGTGGCCAGTGGAGAGAATCTGGTCGAGGAGTCCCTCAATGCCGTGTCCGGCCGTCTTGTTCATAGCAGAACCTGGCGCAAATGCTCGACCACGTCGGCGTAGTCCTCAAGGGCCTTGGAGGCAGCAAGTCGCTGGATTTTGCCCCCGGTCGTGGCGTACAGCAGGCGGGCGTCAGCCCGGACGGTGCCCAAGAGGGGGTACAGGCGGCTGACTTCGTGACGCACTTGGCCGGTGATCGACCGTCGCCGGTGGGCGTTAGTCCCAAAACAAGCGAAGTCCTTTGGCCTTTCCTTGATCGGTGAGGTTGCTGACTGCGGGCAGGACAGGGGCGGGGTCGCCGTTGGGCGGCTGGAGGGTTTCGGATTGTGGCTGCTTCATGGTTCGGTTCCTTTCTGCGGTTGGCACGCCGTGGCGGACCGGAGCATCCGGACTCCGGCTTCATGGGGATTGGGTCAACATCGCAGCGGCTGGCGAAGCGAATCCAGCAGACGGAAAAAGACGTGCTGCCAGGGATTCCATGTCAACAGCCGGTAGAGAATCTTCCGCCCCGTGCGGACGATCTGCGCCGGCACGTTGATCAGCGCGCGGCGGAACGTGACAAAGTCCATCCGCAACAGCTTGCGTTTCTCTTCCCGGTGTCCGTCTTGCCAGCGGCCCTCTTCGGGCAGCCGCAGTGCCGACCACGCCTTCAGGCTCCACGCCAAAGACGCCATCACCATGTACGCCCAGTTGCTCAGGAGGTTGTCCACCGGGGCCGAGAGCGATCGCACGCCACTTTTGAGCTGCTGCAAGAGGTTCTCCTGGTTGCAGCGGTCGTTGGCCCCGAATACAACGTCTTCGGTGGGTGTCCCCCAAGCGTTCGTGATATAGAAGAAGCACCGCGAGTCATCGAAGAGCTTCTTTTGACCACGGTACACTTCGAGGTCCTTCCAGACCACGATCACGCGGTAGGTGTGGCGGCACTTGGCGGGCCGATAGCTGAACTCGGCGACGTGTTCCTTCACCAAGCGGATGTCCTCGAACTGGCGCTCTTCGACGATCTGCTGCTTGACGTTCGCCGGGCGCTGCCGCGGCCGGGTGAGGACCTCGTACTTCGGGCGGCGGCGCAGCTCTTTCCACGCACTTTTCGGCAGATTCTCCGCGATTTCGTAGAGCGTCGGCGTAGCATCGATGCCAAAAATGAAACGCACCCCGTCGGCATCCCAACGGTCCAAGTGCTCGGTCTGCGAGAAATCGGTGTCGCCCCGCAAAAGGATTCTCCGAAAGCCCGCCCGGCGGCACAAGGCGATCGCCCGGTCGAAGTAGGCGGCGGCCTGCTCGTGGCTGGGCCGGTTGCCCGAGCGGTTGACCACGTACAGCGGCTCGCCCGTATTGGCCAGCGAAAGCACCAACGCATGATACCCCCACTGCCCCTTGTAGTTGATATCCATCCCTTGTTTGCACTCGCCGGTGGTCTCGACCATCGTGCCGTCGGCCTCCAGGATCGCCTCCTCGAAGAATTCTTCGGGCTGCGGGTGCCAGACCT
>CAYGZI010000051.1:0-16821 GCA_964354245.1 uncultured Planctomycetaceae bacterium | reverse complement strand
AAGAGGTCTGGGGCATCACGAATGCCGTCTTGGTCGTCCTGTTCTTTGCCTTCGTCGGCCTGATCGTTGTCTTGATGCCGTTCTTGGACCGGGGCGATCCCCGAGGGCGCATCCGCCGGGTCTTCAACGTCCTGGCGGCGGCGGCGGTCGTCTTCTTCATCGTCATGACGGCCCGGGGGTTGTGGAAATGAGAAGGTTTTCGAGGAGTATCGCGTGCGCGGTGTTGCTGGCTGCCTCGGTCGCTGCCGTCGCGGCGCTGGCCGCCGACAAGAAGGCCCCCAGCAAGCCCGCCGCCGCAAAAAAGGCCCCCGACAAGCCGGCCGCCGAGAAGAAGGCCGACGCCAAACCGGCCGAGGCGGAGAACCAGTGCATCCTCTGCCACGGCGACTCCGACCTCTGGGACGGCGATCGCCGGCGCCTGTACGTCACCGTCAAGGACCTTGCCGGCGACGTCCATTGGCAAAAGGGCCTCCGCTGCCAGGACTGCCACGGGGGCAACGCCCGTGCCGCCGACATCAAGGAAGTTCCCCATGCCGAGGAAGACGGCTTCCGCAGCCTCCGCTCCCAACCCAAAGACTACGCCAAGCCGCCCGAGCCCGCCAAGGCCGTCGAGCTTTGCGGCAACTGCCATGCCAACATCGACTTCATGCGGCATTACAATCCCTCTCCGCGCGTGGACCAGTTGCGCGAGTATTGGACGAGCGGCCACGGCCAGCGATTGAAGGAAACCGGGGATCCGGACGTGGCCACGTGCGTCTCGTGCCACGGCAAGCCGCACGGAAGCGGACTGGACACCGCCAAGCACGCCGTGCGCCCGGTGGCCGATCTCGCATCCCCGGTCTACCGCACGCACGTGGCCGAGACCTGCGCCAAGTGCCACGCGGATCAGAAGATGATGGCCGGCCGAAAGTATCACGATCGCCCCTTGGGCCACGACCAGTACGACCAGTGGCGCAAGAGCGTCCACGCCGAAGCCTTGTTGAAGAAAGGGGATCTCAGCGCGCCGACCTGCAACAACTGCCACGGCAACCACGGCGCACTGCCCCCGCAGGTCGGGTCCGTCGCCAACGCCTGCGGCACGTGCCACGGCAAAGTGGCCACGCTCTTTGCCGACACGGTGATGAAGCACCGGTTCGAGAAGCTCGATCTGCCCGGATGCGCCGAATGCCACGAGAAACACGCGATCCTCAAGCCCGCCGACGAGATGTTGGGAATGGGCGGCGGCGCGTTCTGCGTTAAGTGCCACCCAAAAGAGGAACCTCAGAAAGGCCAGTACGGCGCCACCATCGCCGGCGCCGAAACCGCCCGGGCGCTTCGCGCCGACCTGGACAAGCTGGATCGGGCGATCGGCGACGCGAAAGAGGCCATTGCAGAGGCCGAACGACTTGGAATGCCGCTCCCGGGTCCCTCCTCGGATCCCAACCTCGAGTTGGCCTTGTATCTGCGAAAGGCCTTCGATTCCCAGACCAACGCCCGAGTCTTGATCCACGGCTTCAAGCTGCCGCCGGTCGAGGCGAGCCTCAAGGAGGGGCTGGAAATCGCCGGCGAGGTGCAGCAGGTGGCCGCCGGCGCCTTGCAGGAATACGATTCGCGGAGAATATGGCTGGCCGCGTCGCTGGCCCCGATCCTTTTGGTGATCCTCCTGCTGGTGCTCTACATCCGCACCCTGCCGCCCTCCCGATAGCGGTGCCTCTGGCCCACTCGGCGCGGGGCCAACTCGCTTTGACACGTCTGGGCCCAACTGGTAAAGTCCCTCCCCCTTGGAGCCCTGTCCGGCTCCGTCGCCTACGCGGCTTCCATGCGCGGTGACGGTATAGTACTTCCGGGGCATAGTCAAAGCACCTTCTGGTACGATCCGTCCTCATGACCGCCCGCACGAAGATCGCAATCGCCGGGGCCTTGGTGGCTGCCGTGACCGGGTATATGGCGTATCTGGGGGCATCGGCCAGTTGGCAATACTACCTGACGGTCGATGAGTGCGTGGCCGACGCCTCCTCGCTCCCCGGCCAGCCGATCCGCGTCAGCGGCAAGGTCGCCCGCGGCTCGCTCCGCATCGCCCCCGACGCAAAGCACGCCGAGTTCTCGCTCCTGGGGGCGTCCGAAACGCTTCCCGTGGCCTGCTCCGGGCCGCTGCCCGATGGCCTCGCCGAAGACCTGGACGTGGTCGTCGAAGGGCGACTGGATGACGGCGGGACGCTCCAAGGCGTGAAGGTCCTGACCCGCTGTGCAAGCAAGTATTCCGCGAAGGGCCCTCAAGGTGCCTCGCGCACTGCCGCACGGCCCGCGCCGGGGAGGAACTCGTGACCGGTTTGGGCCAGCTTCTGCTGCTCTCGGCTTTCGTGACGGCCGGCTTCTCGGCGTTCTGCGGATTTGTCGGCTGGCGCTGGGACCATCGCGGCCTGCGGCGCGCCGGGCTGGTTGCCGGCCTGGCCTGCGTCGTTTGGCTAACCATCGTGACGGCAATACTCGCCTGGGCGCTGGCGTCTAAGGACTTCCGCTTTGCCTACGTGGCCGAGTATTCCAGCCGCGATCTGCCTTGGCACTATGCCCTCTCCGCACTGTGGGTGGGCCAGGCTGGCTCGCTGCTGGTCTGGGCCTGGTTCCTCGGAGTGGTGGTCGCCCTTTATCGTCTCCTCAGCCGGCGAGAGCCGGGCCCCTTGCGCGAGCCCGCGCTGGCCGTCGCCATGCTCTGCCTCTGGTTTCTCGTGGCCGTCATGGTCTTTGCGGCCGATCCCATGCGCCCGAGCCTCGGCGAGCCCCGCGAAGGCGCAGGACTCTCGCCGCTCATGCAACACCCGGCCATGCTGATCCATCCGCCGGTGGTCTTTGCGGGCTACGCCTTATGGACCATTCCTTTTGCGCTGGCAGTCGCCGCCCTGTTGGCCGGTCAGCTCGACGCCACGTGGAGCCGGCAGGCCCGGCCTTGGATCCTCGCGGCATGGGTTGTGCTCGGGGTGGGCATCCTTTGGGGCGCCGACTGGGCCTACGAGGAACTCGGCTGGGGCGGATATTGGGGCTGGGACCCGGTCGAAAACGGCTCCCTCATCCCCTGGCTCACCGGCACGGCCCTCCTGCACACCGCGATGGCCTGGCGATATCGCGGGGTAATGAAGAAGACCTCGCTCCTTCTGGCCATCGCCACGTTCGGGCTCTGCAACTTCGCCACGTTCCTCACGCGGAGCGGCATCTTCAGCAGCCTCCACGACTTCAGCCGCTCGCCAATCGGTTGGATGTTCCTGGGTCTGATGCTTGCGCTGACGCTGGGGGGCGTCGCGTTGGTCGTGCTCCGCCGCCGCGGGCTCGTGCCCGATCGGCCGATCGCCGCCTTCTGGTCCCGCGAGGGCCTTATCGGCGTCTCGACGGTGGCCCTGCTCGTGCTGGCCGGGGCCACGCTGTTGGGCACACTTGCTGTCCCGCTCTCGGACGCCGTGCTGGGCCGCAAGGTGATCGTCGGCCCCGCCTTCTACAACTACGTGCTCATCCCCGCCGGCCTCGTGCTGCTGGCAGGTATTGGAGCATCTCCCTTGGTGAGGTGGGGCGGCGGTGGCGCGTGGCGCGAGTCGCAGGCAAAAAGCAAAGTGCAAAGTGCAAAGTGCAAAGTGCAAAGCGAGGTTTCCCTTGCCGGTCTTACTTTTGCATTTTGCATTTCTCATTTTGCATTTTTCATTCGTCGGCCCGCCACCCGCCACCCACCACCCGCTGGCGGCCCACGGAAGTACGCCGGCTTGCTCGCGCACCTCGGTTTCGTGTCTCTTTCGATCGGAGTCGCCGGCTCGTCGCTCGGGACCGACCAACGCGAAACGGTCCTCCAGGAAGGCCAGACCATCCAATGGGCCGGACGCTCGATCCACTTTGCGCGTGTCGTGCGCGAGGACCGGCCCGAGAAGCTCGTCGTCGCGGCGCAGTTGGAGATCTCCGAGGGCGATGCCCCGGCGTACACCTTGCTCCCCGCCCAGCATCTCCACCGGAACCAAAACCAGTGGACCAGCGAAGTGGCCATCCATTCGACTTGGACAAGCGACTTCTATGCGATCGTCCACGGCGGCCGGCAGAGCGCCGACGTGAGTTTCACCTTCGTGGTCAATCCCATGATGCGGTGGATCTGGCTGAGCGGCTGGCTCGCCGGGGCGGGCGCCTCGATCGGCCTCTGGCCCCGCAGGCACGGCACGGCCAAACGCCAATCGGCTTCCAGCCCTGGACGGCCCGAGGCCGCAACCCATTTCCCACAAGCAGCCTAGCAAAGCAACCGGCGATGAACCCTACACCCGCAATCCAGGCCAAAGGGCTCTCCAAGGGGTTCGGCGCCCGGCTGGTCCTCAAGGGCCTCGACCTGGAGGTGGCCCAAGGCGAAACCGTCGCACTGATGGGCGCCAACGGGTCGGGCAAGACCACACTGCTCCGCTGTCTCGCCGGGCTGACCAGGCCCACGACGGGCGAGGTCTGCTGGTTCGGGCGCCCGGCCGCTGCCGACGCCTCAGCCCGACGGTTGGTCGGCATGGTTGCCCACGAAAACGCCGTCTACCCTCACTTGACCGTGAGCGAGAACCTGATCTTCGCCGCCCGCATGTACGGCCTCCCCGGTCCCGCCCAGCGGGCCGAAGACCTCATCCGCCGTTTCGGCCTTTGGACCCATGCGCATTGGCCGGCCGTGCGACTGTCGCGCGGGATGCGCCAACGTCTGGCGTTGGCACGGGCCTTGATCCACGAGCCTCGCATCCTGCTTTTGGACGAGCCGTTTTCCGGCCTGGATGCGGCGGGCTCTGAGTTGTTGATCGCCCTGGTGTCGGACCTTCGCGCCCGGGAGCGAAGCATCTGCTTTGCCGCGCACGATCCGCAGATCGCGGATCGCCTGGCCGACCGCGTGCTCCGCCTGGAATCGGGGCGTCTTCACTTGACGGCCACGGCCGACCCCGGCGCCCTGCCAGCGGCCTTCCCCAAAGCCCGTGCCGCCTGAGGAGGCCAAGAGTGCTTGCAAGACTCGGCTGGATGATCCACAAGGACCTTGTGACCGAATGGCGGGCCCGGCGCGCGTGGCCGGCCATGCTGCTGTTGGGGATCGTGGTCGCGGCCCTGTTCAGCCTTCAGGCCGACCTGGCGCCGAGCGAGAAGCACGCGGTGGCGAGCAGTCTGCTCTGGGTGGCGATCTTCTTCGCCGGCATGGTGGCGATCGAGCGCTCCTTCGCCGCCGAGCGAGAGGAAGGCTGCTGGGACGCCATGCTCTTGTACCCGATCCCGCCCGGGCTCATCTATCTGGCCAAGCTGCTGGCGAACGTCGTGGCGCTGGGCGTTTTGCAGTGCGTGCTGATCCCGCTGTTGGCGGTCCTGGCCGACGTGCCTCTGGCCGTCCATCCTTGGGCCTTGATCCTGGTGGCCGCGCTGGGGAACCTCGGGATCGCGGCGGTGGGCACGCTGCTGAGCGCCCTGTCGGCCGGGCTGCGGGAGAGAGGCGGCCTGTTGGTGCTGCTCGTGCTGCCGCTGGCAGTGCCGGTCTTGCTGGCGGCGTCCGAAGCCACCCGCCTTGCCGGCGAAGACGAACTCGGGGCCGCATGGTGGCGGTGGGTCCAGTTGTTGGCCGCCTGCGGCCTGGCCTTTTCCGTGGCCGGCACCCTCTTGATCGACGTTGCCGTCGAGGACTGACGCGATGGAAACACCCCTCCGACTACCAGCGGCAGTTGCGGCGGCGCTGCACGCGCTAGTGGCAGGCTTGCTGGCCGCCGCCGTCCTGGCCATCTTCGTCTTCGCCCCGACCGAACAGACCATGGGCCAGGCCCAACGCATCCTGTACCTCCACGTCTCCGTGGCGTGGGCCGGCCTGGCCGGCTTTCTACTCATGGCCGGAGCCGGGGCCCTTTACCTGCTCCGCCGCGATCTCCGCTGGGACCACTGGGCCGCGGCCGCGGCCGAAGTCGGCTGGCTCTGCTCGACCCTGACCTTAATCACCGGCTCCCTCTGGGCCCACGCCGCCTGGAACACCTGGTGGACCTGGGACCCGCGCCTGATCGCCACCGCCGTCCTTTGGGCCGTCTATTGCGCCTACCTGATCCTCCGCAGCGGCCTGGAAGACCCGCACCGCCGGGCCCGGGCCGGCGCCGTCTTGGCAATGATTGGGCTCGTGGACCTGCCGATGGTGGCGATGGCCACGCGATGGTTCCGCGGCATTCACCCCCCATCGCCCCAGATGGATCCGGCCATGCGACTGACTCTGCTGTTGAGCGTCGCCGCCTTTACCGGCCTTTTCGGCCTGCTGGTTGCGTGCCGCCGCAGGCAATTGCAGCTCCAAGAGATGCTCCTCCGCCTGGAACAGGACTGCGACGTTTAGGACCCAGCCGCGCCACTGCCCCAATCGTGCCGATGAACACGAAGGAATCCCCGTGGAAACGTTGATTACCGCGTACTTGGCGGCCCTGATTGCGATCGTGTTCTACGTGGCCCGGCTGGGCGCCGAGCAGCAACGGATCCGCCGAACCCTGGAGGCGCTTCAGTCCCAGCACGAGGATGCCCGTTGGGTGGCTGGGGCAAAGCGAAGCGTGCCCCAGGAATCCGGACCTGGGGCTTCGCTGTGCTCAGCCCCAGCCACACAGCCGCACGCCTCCAAGGCGGCCTGATCGTCAACCGGAGGGGTCGTAATGGTTGTCAAGCTGATCCTCCTCGCGTCGGTCTGCGGCTTGGGGCCATCGCCCGAGGCGCAAGGGACCATTCGCGGCACCGTGGTAAACGCCTCGGCCCGAAGGATTCCCGTGGCCCAAGCGACGGTCGTGCTCCGCGCAGAATTGGGCGGCGACTTGGCGCCCTTAGAGGAGACCACCACCGACGCCCGCGGCCGGTTTGTCTTCCGCGGCCTCGCCACGGGGAGCCGCGTGTATCTGGCCGGGGCCAACCGGGCGGGCGTCCACTATCCCGGCCCGCGCGTGCAACTGACGCCCCAGCACCCTTCCGCCGAGGTCGAGATCCCGGTGTTCGACGCCGTCGGCGAGCCCTGCCCGTTGGTGATCCGGTCCCAGGAAATCACGGTCCGCCCCCAGCCCGGCGCCCTGCGGGTCACCGAATCGCTCACCATCGAGAACCCCTCGGCCACCTGCTACGTGGGCAAGCCGCCGCAGGAGGGCGCGGAGCCGGTCACGCTGGCGCTGGCGATCCCGCCGGATTTCGACCGGGCCACCTTCCACAAGGAGTTCTTCGGGCGCCGCTTCAGCGTGCTTGGCGGCAAGCTGGTCACCGGCATTCCGTGGCCGCCGGGCCAGCAGAAGGTGGAACTGACCTACGTGGTGCCCAACGGGCGCAGACGCGGCCTTTGGGAGCGCTCCGTGGATCTGCCCTGCTCCCGCCTGCGATTGTGCGTCGAGACCGACAAGACGGGCGAAGTCTCCTGCAACCTCCCCCGGACATCGCTCGACCCCGGGCGGCAAATCGTGTTCGAGTCTTCGGCCGAGACCCTCCCGTCCGGCTACGCGATCCGCCTGGAGCTGGGGCGCGTGCCGCTGCCCGCGATCGTTTACGGGCGCTGGCTGGCCGTTGCGGCCCTTGCCGGACTGGTTGGATGGGCATGCCTTGTGGTGCGCCGGCATCGGGCCCGCAGCAGTCGCGGCGGTTCCCAGCCTGCTCCTACCGCGTCTCAAGGCGATGGTGTCTCGCCGCAGGAGGCTGCGGGATGGCATTCTGCCAGGGGCCGCAAGGGGGCCGCGCGCCGGAGGCGCAAACGGGCCGCTTGACCGCACCCCGTCACCCTCTCACCCCGTCACCCTCTCACCGCACCGGCTCCATCCCGCCGTGCCAGGCGAGCGCATACGACGGCGCATGGGCGTAGCGCTTCATGCCCAGGTCCAGCCTTCCCAACGCACCCGGCCGCAGGCGGACCTGAACGCGGTTGCGGTCCAGCCGGATCGTCTCGTTCTTGTAGCGGACCGTGCTGAACTCGTGCTCCCCGAATGCGCCGGCCTGAAGAATCACCTCGCGGGGCTCGCTCGGGTGCAGGTTGACCAGTAGCACGGAAACCCCGTCCGGCGCGACCTTGTCCACCAGGACCGCCACGTCCGGCGGCAGACCGGGCCGCTTGCGCGCCGGATCGAAGTAGAAGAGCCGGCAGTGCAAGAGCCCGCCGTGGTAGATGTGGTTCGGCCCGCCAAGCATCAGTTGCACGAGCCCTTCCAGGACCACCGGGTTGCGCTGCTGCCAATGGTGAAGGTCGCGCGAGGCCGGCTCGGTCCGGTCGCTGCGCACCATCTCCAGGCGCCGCTGGCTCTCCGCAAGAGTGGCCCTGAGGATCTGCACCGGGTAGTCGGCATTGCGCCCCTCGATGAAGCCCAGCCACGGGCCAGCGTGCTCCCAGTCGCCCTTGCCCTTCCGGTATCGCAGCGTGTCCCAAGAGAGGCCCTCGGTCAATGATTGAAGGCGGCGGTAGTCCCGTGGGTCTTGGGAAATGTACCACATGTAGACGGCGTGGGACGCGCTGAGCGGCCGGTAGTCGTACCAACCCTTGTCGCCGTGCCGCTGGGGCACGAGCCTCCGGCCGCCTTGCACGCGCGATTGCTTCTCGACCAGCTCGAAGACCGACCGGGGCAGCTCCAGGTGCTTGGGGTCGCCGCTTGCCAGATAGGCGTTCGTGCCGCCGATGAGCGTCGATTCGATCTGGTTGAACAGCCCGTGCGGCCAGCGCCAGCCGTAATAGCCGCCCCACCACTTGCCGTCGATGTGCTCGCCGATCTTGCCGCTGGGGCCGACGTTGTCGGGCAGGATGCCGCCGTTGCTGCGCGTCCGGTCCATCCACGCCCCGGCGTACTCTTGGATCCACCGCTTGTATTTCGCGTCGCCCGTGTACATGTAGGCGTTCAGGACCAGGCTGGTCGCGGTGAGGTTCAGCGGCACGTCGCTCCGCATCATGCGCCGGTTCATGGCCTCCAGGATCCGCGGGAATCGGGCGTCGTCGATCCAGGCGTCGCTGGACGTGACGCCGGGGATGTCGTCGTAGGGGAGCGGATAGCCCGCCAGCACCGGGCGGTGCGTCACCCAGTCCTCCGCCGTGTTGACGAACCGAGGCCCGCGGCTGCCGGTGATCGGCGACCGGATGAGCCGCCGCGCGGCGTCGTAGTTGGGCGCGTTGGGGTCCTCGCCTAGGTACAGGCCCGCAAAACGCACGGCCCGCTCGCGGCACTTCGCGACCGTCGGGTCGGCCAGCCCGAAGAAGTAGAAATACGTGTAGCTCTCGCCGTGGTGCATCCAGTCGTAGTAGCTGTCGAACTCGTTGTAGACTAGGCCGTAGCGGGTGAACTGGCGCGTGACCGCGTCCCAGAGCTTGCGCGAGAGGCTATGGATTTCCTCGGGCCCGCCCAGGGCATAGTACAGCGGGAAGTTGTAGAAGCTTTCGTACCCGTCGTCCGACCCGTCCATGCCGGGCCACTTGTCCCGCCAGATAAGCGTTCCGTCCTCGCGCGTGTACTTGCGCACGAACTCGACCGCCGCGGGATGGAGCTTGTCCAGGAGTTGGCGCTCCAAAAGCGCCCACTCCGGGGCAGGGGATGGATCGGCAATCTCCACAGTGGCGACTGCCTCGGTTGCCGACGGTCCGGGCTGGGCAGCGCGGACCGCGACTTGCGGGCATTGCCAGATCACCGCAAGCACCGCAACCAGGATGAGCCGAAGTCCACGTCGATCGCACGCCGGAACCATGGATCGCGCCTTTCTGTTTGGATTTCCTCGTCAGTCGAACACCCGTTTGCGCGGATCGATCAGGCACCAGCACACCACGCCGATGAAGAAGATCGCGCTCATCGCGTAAAGCGGCGCGTCCCAGGTGCCGAAGGAGTCTTTGAGGAAGATGGTAAGAAAGGGAAAGAACATCGCCGTCCCGTTCCCGGCGGTGTTCATGGTCGCGCTGACCACTCCGGAATGGGCGCCGCCGATATCGATGCAAGTGGCCCAGGCTGCGCCCAGGGTGAACATTGCCGAGGCCACGGCCAGCGAGAGCAGCACCACGCAGACCATCGGCTCGTCGGTGGCGGCGGCAAAGTACATCGCCACTCCCGCCAGACCGTAGGCGACCGCCCCGACTCCCGACCGCCCGATCCACAGGCCGAAGCGGCGGGTCAGCCGATCCGTGGTCAGGCCGCCGAGCAGGTCGCCGAGCACGCTGACGCAGAGAGGCATCCCGGCGGCGATTCCGACCTCGACCGGGGTAAGATCGAACTCCTTTTCCAAATACGTCGGGAGCCAGGTAATGCAGAAGAAATATGCGCACACGTTGCCGATATACATCAGGCAGAGTGGCCAGGTGTTGCGATGGGTCGCCAGCCGGCGCCAATACTCCCAACTGGCGTCGTGCGACGAGGCGGGCCGGCGCCCGCGCAGGATCATCTCTCGCTCCGCTTCGTTGACTTGAGGGTGCTGCGACGGGTCGTCGCGGAACCACAGGTACCACGCCGCCACCCAGACGAAGCCCACCAGGCCGAAGAGCACGAAAATGGCCCGCCAGTGCAGGTACCCCATCAACACGGTGACCAGCATCGGCGTCAGCCCCCCGGAGACGTGGGCGCCCATGAAGAAGATCCCTTGAATGGTGCCGCGCTCCTTGGCGGGAATCCACCGGGCAAAGGTGCTCGTCACGGACGGCCACGCGCCGGCCTCACCCATCCCAAACAGAAACCGCGTCACCAACAGAGAGACATAGTTGAAGGCTGCGGCGGTGGCGATCGTGAAGGTGGACCACCAGGCCACGATCCGCGTGAGCACCAGGCGCGTGCCGCGGCGATCGGCCCAGCGGGCCGTGGGGATCTCGAAGGCCGCGTAGGCCAGCGCAAAGGCGCCGAAGACGAAGTTCATCTGGTGCTCGCCCAGATCGAGATCCGCCATGATGTTCTGGGCCAGCCGGGAGATGCACACGCGGTCCAGATACGTCACCGCCGCCAGGAGAATCGCCAGGGCCACCACCCCATAGCGCACCCGGCTGGCACGCTCCACGCCCGTCGCCGAAGGCGCCTCGAACAGCGGTCTCATCCTCCACCTCCACCATGGGCTCGTGCGGCAATTGCCCCGGATGATACCAGAAACGGAAGTCCCGAGAAAGCGGCCGGCCTTCGTTGACTTCGGTTCGCGGAGCTGCCTATACTAGGCTTCTCCCAGGCACAACGGAGGATGACCATGCCCAGCGACCCACGCCCCAGGTCCCGAAGGACTTTTCTTGCGGCTTCGGCAGCGGCTGCGGTCGCCGCCGCGGCCCGTGCCCCAGGCCAGTCGCCCGGCGAAAAAAGCCCGGCTGCGGCGCCGCCTGCCAGACCCGGCAAGGAGATGGGCCGGACTCAAGCCCACCGCATGAAGATCGCCGAAGCGCTGCCTCCCTCGCCGGGGCCGCTCTGGCGCCTGGTCAAGCAGTGCGGCGTGGACTACGCGGTCGGCACGTCGGGCGGCAGGACCCGCTCGGGCGACGGGACCGGGCGCGGCGAGCCTCCGTGGAGCCGCCCGGCGCTGGAGCGCGTCAAGAAGCTCTACGAAGAGGGCGGGTTCAAGCTGGCCGTGATCGAGTGGCGCCCGCCCCTCGGCAGAGCCAAACTCGGCCTTCCGGGCCGCGACGAAGAGATCGCAACCGTCTGCGAGCTCGTGCGTAATATGGGCGCCCTGGAGATTCCGGTGTGGTGCTACGAGTGGATGGTGCTGGGCGTGCTGCGGACCTCCTCGACGCTACCGGCCCGCGGCGGGGCCCTAGCCACCGGCTACGACCACGCCCAGATGAAGGACCTTCCCCTGACGAAATCCGGCGTGGTCAAGGACGAGCAGTTGTGGGCCAATCTGGAGTACTTCCTCAAGCGCGTGCTTCCCGTGGCCGAGAAGGCCGGGGTGAAGCTGGCCATGCACCCCGACGACCCGCCGCTCTCGCCCATCCGTGGCGTGGCCCGGATCATGCGGAGCGTCGAGAACTTCCAGCGCCTGGTGGACCTGGTCCCCAGCCCTTCCAACGGCATCACCCTGTGCCAAGGCAACTTCACGCTGATGACCGACGACCTGCCCGGAGTCATCCGGAAGTTCGGCCAGCAGAAGAAGATATTCTTCGTCCACTTCCGCGACGTGCGCGGCACGCCGGAGAAATACGAAGAGACGTTCCACGACGAGGGCAAGACCGACATGGTGGCCTGCACGAGGGCCTACCGGGAGATTGGCTACGAGGGCGTCTGCCGGCCGGACCACGTGCCCACCATGGAAGGCGACAGCAACGACAAGCCGAGCTACTCGACCATCGGCCGCCTGTTTGCCATCGGCTATATCAAGGGGATCGAGGACGCGGTGTACGGGGAGCGGAGGTGACGGGTGGCGGGTGACGGGTGGCGGGTGACGGGACCAGTGAAAGATGAAGAATGAGAAATGAGAAATGCAAAATGAAGCCCTGCTTCCTGGACAATTTGCCCTTCTCATTTCTCATTTCTCACTTCTCATTCTGTCACCCCCTCACCCTCTCACCCCGTCACCCCCTCACCACGTCCCGATTAGGTGATGCACCATGAAAAGGCGTGAACTGCTGAAGACCCTCGGACTGGGTACCGCCGCGGCCGGCCTGGGCGTCGCCGGCGGGCTCGCCTCGCTCGCCGACGCCGAAGAGGTCCGCGCCCGGGTGAAGACGGCTTCCGAGCCGTCGGGCCTGCGGATCACCGACCTGCGCGTCGTGCCCATGCTCGGCGCCATGCGGAGCCACGTGATCCGCCTGGACACGAACCAGGGGATCCACGGGTACGGCGAGGTCCGCGACGGGGCCAGCCCGACGTACGCGCTCTTGCTCAAGAGCCGCATCCTCGGCGAGAACCCCTGCCACGTGGACAAGATCTTCCGCAAGATCAAGCAGTTCGGCGGCCACGGGCGCCAGGCGGGCGGCGTGGTGGCCATCGAGATGGCGTGCTGGGACCTGGCCGGGAAGGCATGGGGCGTGCCCTGCTGGCAGATGCTCGGCGGCAAGTTTCGCGACCGGATTCGCATGTATGCCGACACTACGGGCAGCGCGAACCCCCAGGTGATGGGCCAGCGGCTTAAGGAACGCCGCCAGCGGGGATTCACGTTTCTGAAAATGGACGTCGGCATCGGACTGCTCCGCGGCGTCGAGGGGGGGCTCACCTATCCAGGCGGCCGAGGCGTCGATCCGTACCCGCGGCGCCGCCCGGCGCCGGCGGCGGGCGCCCCACAACCTTCGCCCGGCATCCGCATCACGGAGCTGGGGCTCAAGAAGATCCAGGAGTACGTCCTTGCGGTCCGCCAGGTCGTCGGCTGGGACGTTCCCCTGGCCGCCGATCATTTCGGACAATTCGGCGTGGAGGACGCCATCAAGCTGGCCCAGGCCCTCGATCCCTGCAATCTCGCCTGGCTGGAGGACGTGATCCCCTGGTTCTACACGGACGATTACGTCCGGCTGAAGAACTCGTGCAGGACGCCGATCCTCACCGGCGAGGACATCTACCTCAAAGAGGAGTTCCTCAAGCTGTTCCAGAAGAAGGCGATCTCCATCTGCCATCCGGACCTGATGACTTCCGGCGGGCTGCTGGAGACCAAGAAGATCGGCGATTTGGCCCTGGAGCACGGGATCGGCATGGCGATGCATAATGCGGGCTCGCCCGTGGGCCTTTTCGCGAGCGTCCACTGTGCGGCCGCGACCGAGAACTTCCTCGTCATGGAGTCCCACGACGTGGACAACCCGTATTACGACGACCTGGTGGACGGCGTACACAAGCCGCTGGCGAAGGACGGCTTCGTACAGGTCCCCAACGGCCCCGGCCTGGGCATCGAGCTCAGCGAGAAGGCCGTCAAGGACGCCCTGCGCCGCCGTCGGCTGGACCCGGAGAAGGAATTCTTTCCACCCACCGACGAGTGGAACTCGGAGCGGTCGAACGACAGGCAGTGGAGCTGACGGGGTGACGGGGGGAGGGAACCAATGAGAAGTGAGAAATGAGAAATGAGAAGTGCAAAATGAGGGACTGTTCGCCAATTTGCACTTTGCAGTTCTCATTTCTCATTTCTCACTCCGTATGTGCCCCTTGTCACCCCGTCAGGCAACCAAAAAGGAGAAACCTATGAAACGAACCGTGGCAGTCCTGACAGTCGCGATGGGACTGGCGCTGCTGGCTCCCTCGCCCGGCCGCGCCGAGATCGGCGTCTTCTCCAAGGAGGACCTCATCAAGTACACGCCGCAATGGAAAGGCGAGCGCTTCCCCGACGGCCGGCCCAAGGTGCCGGACGACATTATCAAGCGCATGAAGGACGTCTCCATTGAGGAAGCCTGGGCCGTTTGCCGCCGCCACGGCTTCAACAACCAGTTCGAGGGCAACTGGGTCACGACCCACCAGGATCCCATCCTGGTCGGCCGCGCGCTGACCGCCCATTTTCAGCCCCTCCGCCCCGACGTCAACCAGGTGATCGAGGAGCAGGGCAAGAAGGATAAGCGCGTGGGCGGGCAGAACTCCTGGGTGATCGATACCGTGGTCAAGGGGGACGTCATCGTCGTGGACCTGATGGGCAAGGTCATCGACGGGACTTTCATGGGCGATAACCTCGCGAACTCAATCTACGCCAAGTCCGGCGGCACCGGCGTGGTGATCGACGGCGGGGCCCGCGACATCGAGGGCTGCCTGAAAATCCCCAACTTCCCGATATTCAACCGCGGCTGGGATCCCTCGGCCATTGCCGGCACGATGCTCATGGGCATCAACACGCCGATCCGCATCGGACGGGCCTCGGTCATGCCCGGCGACGTGGTCCTGGCCAAGCGGGAAGGGGTGTTCTTCATCCCGGCCCACCTGGCCCAAGAGGTCGTGGAGACCTCGGAGATCATCCAGATCCGCGACGAGTTCGGCCACCTGCGCCTGCGCGAGGGCAAATACACCCCCGGACAGATCGACCGCAAGTGGAGTGAGGAGATCGAGAAGGACTTCACCGCGTGGCTGAAGGCCCGTGGCAAAGAGCTGACGCCCTATCAGCGCGAGAAGCTGCTGAAGGGCAGAACGTGGTGACTCAATCTGTACGGAGCGCGGTTCAATGACCACAAAGGCACAAAGAACACGAAGTCAGTTGAGAAGAGAAGGCCACGTGCAACTCACGCTCGACCGTTCGCAGTTTGCAGCGGGGATGCTCCGGCAGTCTACTCTTTGTGTCTTTGTGCCTTTGTGGTTCAATCCCCGTTCGAGGTGGTGAGAGTTCGTCATCCGCCGGAAAGCCGACCATGGACACACCCAGCGACAAAGGCCACCCGCTCGTGGTCCCGGGCTACTTCGGCCTCCGGCCGGGCATCCAGATCGGCACTCAGCTCAGGGCCTCGGCCAGCGAAGAGCAGATGCAGAGCGTCCGCGCGCTGGGCGCCGAATGGGTGATGACCGGCCTGCCCCCCAAGCAGCACACGCTGGACAACTACCTCGCCCTGAAGCGCAAGTTCGCGGCCCAGGGACTCAAGATCTACCGCCTGGGCAACGACAGTTGCCACAACATGGAGGAAGTGACGCTCAACCTCCCCGGGCGCGACGCCAAGATCGAGGAGTACCTCCGCTACATCCGACTGCTGGGCAAGGCAGGCATCCACTACTCCACCTACGCCCACATGGGTAACGGCATCTGGAGCAGCAGGCCCGAAGAGGTCCGCGGCGAGGCCCGCGCCAGGGCCCTGCGCCTGGACAAGGACCCCGTGGGCTCGTGGGGCGGCAAGCGGTGGCGCGGGCCGCTCTCCCACGGGCGTCGCTACACCGAGGAGGAGATTTGGGACAACTACACGTACTTCATCCGCAAAGTCGTCCCCGTGGCCGAGGAGTCGCGCGTTTACATCGGCGTCCACCCGGATGACCCGCCGGTCTACGACCTGGGCGGCATCCCGCGGTGCATCTTCGGCACCTTCGCGGGCTACCAGAAGGCGCTGGAGATCGCCGGCAGCCCCAACGTCGGCGTGTGCCTGTGCGTCGGGTGCTGGCTCGAGGGGGGGCCGCGCATGGGCGGCGACGTCCTGGAAGCGATCCGCTACTTCGCCGCGCGCAAGAAGCTTTTCAAGATCCACTTGCGCAACATCTCGGCGCCGCTGCCGGAAGGGTTCGTCGAGACCTTTCTCGACGAAGGCTACATGAGCATGTACCGCGTCATCAAGACGCTGCACGACTCGGGCTTCACCGGGGCCGTGATCTCCGACCACGTCCCGGGCATGGACGGCGGGCGCGAGGCCGCCGAGGCGTTCTCCCTCGGCTACATCAACGCCCTGATCCGGGCCGCTGCCCGGAAAAGGTGACAGGCACCTTTTCCGGCCCGTCCCCTTATGCCCAATAGGGCTCGCCGTCCACCAGGTTCTTGCGCAAGAAGTCCTCGTCCAGGTCCACGCCCAGCCCAGGCCCCTCGGGCACCTTCAAGAGTCCGCCCTTCACCACGGGAGCGTTGCTGCGGGCCATGCTCTCGACGTAGCGGCTCGGCCGGCCCAGGGCGCTCTCGGAGCGGAAGAAGTTCTGGATCGAAGAGCCGAAATGGGCGTTGGCGTAGCAGAGCACCAGCGAGCCCACGTTGTGCAAGGCCACGGGAGTGCGCGTCAGGGCCGCGTAGTCGGCGATCTTCTTCGTGCCCGTCAGGCCGCCGGCAAAGGCCAGGTCCGGATGGGCGATGTCGAGGGCCTGATTGTCCAGGAAGGGCCTGAAACCGCGCACCAGCTCCAGCTTCTCGCCGGTCAGGATCGGCACGCGCGAGGCCCGCTTCAGGGCCATCCAGCCCTCGGAGTACGGCACGTTCAGGGCGTCCTCAAGGAACATGGGCTGCATTGGCTCGACGGCCTTGGCAATGCCGATCGCGCTGGGCGTGTCGTACTCGTTGTGGCAATGGACGCCGATGTCGATCTCG
>CAYGZI010000050.1:0-16824 GCA_964354245.1 uncultured Planctomycetaceae bacterium | reverse complement strand
TCTCCTCACGCAGCGTGATGCACGGACACCCGAAGAAATACGCCTCCTTCTGCATACCCCCCGAATCCGTCAGGACCATCCTCGCGTGCTTTGGTACAAACACGCGGAGAATCAGTACCTGGAAACGCTGGTGGAAGCGGGGGTGCCGGGCTTGGGCCTGCTGGTGGCCATGATTGCCCTGGTGGGCTGGGCCGTCTGGCACGTGCTCCGCAAGGACTCCGACCCCAACGGGAGCACTTTCGGCATCGTGGCTTTGTTCGCTCTGGGCACCCAGGTTCTGCACGCGCCGTTCGACTATGGGCTCTACGTTCCCGCCAACATGCTGACGTTTGCAGTGATCTGCGGCGCGGTGGCGGGGAGGGCGGCACAGTTGTCGGCGCGGTCGCGGGGGCCGGTCTTAGCGGCTTTGCCCCGTTTGCGGTGGGCCTCCGCGGCATTGGTGGTCGCGTTGGGTGCGGCATGCACGTGGGGCTTCACCGAGTTGCGACGCGCGGCGGCGATTGAGATTGCGATGAGGGATATCGATCACCGCGGCTTTGACGAGGGTACGCCCTCGGGAGCCTCGGCCGCCGATTTGGAGGAGGCGATCTCGCGCCTGACTGCCGCCTTGGAGATCCGACCGGACGATGCCGAGGCTCAGACGCAACTGGGAATCCTTTGGACGCACCTCTATCACGTCCGCGCCTTCGAGCGGTTGCATCAGGGCCGTTTGGGCGCGTTGGACGAGGCGACCCTTTGGGGAAGATACGCCTCCGGCACGTCGCTCCACCGTCTGATGCACGAGTTTGCCCGGCGAGGGCAGACCTCCGATCTCCAGAAGCTGCGGCAGGAGCCGGTGGTCCTGGAGACCCTCCAGCCGGCCTTGAGCCACTTCCTGCTGGCACGCCGCTATTGCCCGTTGATTCCGGAGCCCCACGTCGGCCTGGGAGAGTTCTACGGCCTGGTGGCGGACCCGGCGGAGGACGGGCTCCATCTGGAGCGGGCCCGCCGGCTGCAGCCGACGGCGCCGAAGGTCCTCTACCAATGCGGGCTGTTGGATTTCCAGGCCGGCCGTCTCGACGCGGCCTATGCCAGTTGGAAGACGTGCCTCACCTTGAGCGAGGCATTCCTTCGCCCCGTCGTGGAATCGGCAGCAGGGCGTCTGGACGACCTGGAGACGGTGCGAAGGCTGCTGCCCGAATCGCCGGGCCTCCTGATCCGTTTGGCTCGAAGAGTGTTCTTCGCCGAGGAGTACGACAAGGTGCGGTCCGCGCTGACCCAACGGGCGCTGGAGCTTCTGGCCGACGCGAAGCTCCCGGAGGACGAGACCTGGCATCTTCGGGCCTTGGCGTATGAGTGCCGCGGGGACCAGGAGAAGGCGATCGAGAGCTACAAACGCGCGGTTAATCTCCGGCCAAGGTACACGCCGTGGAGGCAGGAATACGCGATGCTCCTGGAGCGCGAAGGGAAGATCCGCGAGGCCATCGAGCAGGTCGGCCTTCTCGGCCGGATGGTGCCGGACGATCGTAGGATCCGAAACTGGCTCTCGAAGTTGTACGACGCGTCATCGCGCAACAGCACAAGCCCGCAGTAGTGGGAGGTTGGGGAGAGGCAAGGCCATGCGGAGCGTGGCGGAACGGCGGCACAAGGGAACCAACGATGGCGAGAAAAGGCAACGCCGCGGCGCGGACTCGCCCGAGGAGCGACGAAGCAAGTCGTTGTCGAGCCTCGACTTGCGGTTTTCGCCCTGTACCACGTGCGTCTGGTCCGCCAGTTGCACTCCCGACGGCTAAGCCCGAGCGGGATCGGTATCGGCGGGCTCCCGCGTCGTCGCCTGCGGGTCGCGGCGAGGGCGCACGGGCGCTGGCGGAAAAGCGAAAGGCCCGTTATCATCAATAGTTGCGCGCCCGGTGGTCGGGCAATGTCCGTACCCAGGCAACCGAGAACATCACGTCCGGAGTGGTGAAGAGAGGAATCCAGCATGGCCCAGCAATTGGAGTGGAACGAAGCGGCAGCCTTGGAAGCGACCGAACAGGGCTCGACCTTTGACCTCTTGGGGGTGGTCTGGCGGCGCAAATGGGTGGCCCTGTCCGTGCTGGCCCTCTGTGTCGCGTTAGGCTACCTCTATTTCCTGACTGCGACCCGGATGTTCCGCTCGGAGGCGCAACTCCTGCTGATCAAGAAGGAGGCGAAGCTCTCCGGCGACACCGCGTCCTCGAAGGGCTCGCCCTACGGGGGCTATGAGGATGCCCTTTCGACCCAGATGATCTTGATGACCAGCAGTCGCGTCGTGCGTCAGGCCGTGGAAGAGCATAAAGAGCTCCACAGCTTGCCGTCCTTCCAGGGCATCGAGGCATCCGGCCCCGAGGAGTTCAAGGCGGAAGTCACCAAGGCGATCATCGAGCACCTCAGGACCACTCGGGCCGGCGACCGCAACCGCCCGGACCCGAACGTCGCGAACTTGACCTTCGAAAGCCCGTTCCCGGAAGACTGCGCGGTCGTCCTCGATGCGGTCATCGACAGCTACGAGAAGTGCCTGGCCAAATACTACAAGGACTTCAGCAAGGACACGCTCGATCTCATCACCAAGGCCAAGGACGAGCTGGGCGGGAAATTGAAAAAACTGGACGACGCCCTGAAGGAGAGCCGCGAAAAGGGGCCCTGGCGCGTGGCACTGCAAGGCCAGGAGCCGATGGGCGATCACGACTTGAAGAAAATCGATGTCGTCAGAGCCATCTCTCAGGCCCAGATCGACATGAGTAACTTGGAGGCCCTGGCGGAGGCGATCGAGCAGGCTTTGAAGACGGGCGTGAACAAGGCGTCCATGCAGCTTCTGATGACGAACGTCCAGCTCGATAAGATGCGGCCCCGGGACGCCGTCCTGGACAAGCTGCTCGGCACGATGTTTGACGAGCTCCAGGCGGTCCAGGCGTATGGAGAGGATCATCCCCAGGTGAGGCTGGCGCGGCAGAAGCTCACTCTCCTCCGCGAGCAGATCCTCAACGTGCCCATTCCCGATCTGGCGGATTCCGAGAGCGTCCTGAAGATATACCTGGAAAGCCTGAAGCGCGAAGTCAGCCTGGCGGCAGACAAGATCAAGCGCCTGGACAAGCTCTCGAAAGACGAAGGCAACCTCGCCAAGCTGGAGAGCAACCGCACCGACGAGGAAGCCCTGAAAGCCGACCGCGACGACACGCGGAAGTTGTTCGACACCGTGGTGCGGCAACTGGCCGAGATGGACATTACCAAGGACTACGGCGGAATCACCATGCAAAAGCTCTCCGAGCCCGCGCTGGGCGAGCTCGTCAAGCCCAAGCTGGCGATCGTCCTGGCGGTGGCCGGCGTGTTCGGCCTGTTTGCCGGCGTGGGCCTGTGCTACGTGATCGAGCTGGCCGACCGGAGCTTCCGCAGCCCCGAGGACGTGCGCCGGCAGCTCGGAGTGCCGATCGTCGGACACATCCCCGTCATCCCCATCCACCGCACCCGCGCCAAGAAGAAGGGCCAGGCGCCCGCGTCGCCCCTGCACCCGGTGATCTGCACCTACCACCAGCCCCGCGGCCGCCAGTCGGAAGCCTATCGTGCGGTCCGCACCTCGCTCTACTTCGGCACGCAGGGGGAAACCCACAAGGTGATTCAGATCACCAGCCCCAATCCGGGCGACGGGAAGACGACCTTGGCCGCGAACCTGGCGGTCTCCATCGCCGACTCGGGGAAACGGGTCTTGCTGGTGGATGCCGATTTCCGCCGCCCGAAGATCCACAAGTACTTTGGACTGGACAACGCGGCCGGCGTCAGCTCCGTAGTCGCCGGCGAGACCGAGATCGTGGATGCCATTCTGCCCACGACCGTGGAGAACCTCTCCGCGATGCCCTGCGGCCCGAGGCCCCATAACCCGGCGGACCTCCTCACCTCGCCCCGCTTCAAGGAGATGATCGACCTGGTCCGCGACCAATACGACTTCGTCATCGTCGACACCCCGCCGCTTCTGGCCGTGACCGATCCGTCCGTCGTGGCTCCCCGCGTGGACGGCGTCCTCATGGTGTTGCGCCTGACCAAACACGCCCGCGATGCCGCCATGCGGGCCAACGAAGTCCTCAACGCCTTGGGGGTCCACACCCTGGGCGTGGTCGTCAACGGCATTGGCAAGGGCACCGGCTACGGGTACGGCAGCTACCGCTACGGCGGATACCGCTACGGCAAGTACCGGAAAGGCTACGGCTACGGCTACGGCTACGGTTCCGGTTACGGCTACGGCTACGGATCCGAGCCGGCCGCCGGCAATGGGGCCGACCCCTATTACGCGGACGAGAAAGCGGAAAAGAGCGAGAAAGGCGTTTCGGGCAAGACCCGCGACCGCGTAAGCGGCAAGACCCAGGCGGACCAGTAGCCCGGATCCCCTGCGATATGGCAGCCAGGCCCTTTGGGACCCTCCTCTGACTCTCCGACTGATCTCATGACGCAAGCAGCAAGCGATGGACGGAGCAGGCGAGGTCGGCACTCCGGTGCAGGCCCTGTCGGTCCGCGGGATGGCGTCTCGGGAGCCAAAGCCGGCGGGCAAGACGGCTTCCTGGCGCAGGCCTGCCGAATCGCGCATTCGGCCCTGGCGCGCCTTGGGGCGGCCCGCGTGTGGCTCCTGGCCCTCGGCCACGCCGCACTGTTCGTCTTCATCTACTGGCTGGCGTTCGGGTTCCGCTTAGGCTTCAACTTCGACGAGGCGCCGGGCCCGGCCGTCATGGCGCGGTTCTGGACGAGCCTCCCTTGGGTCCTGGGATTGAAGGTGGCGGTCTTCTATGCCGCCCGACAGTACCACGGTTGGTGGCGTTACGTGACGTTTGCCGACCTGGTGGCCTTGGCCCGCGCAAGCCTGATTTTCCTGATCCTCGCCGCCACGGCGGACTACTTCGTGGGCGAGCAGGATAGCCTCCTTCTGGTTGCCCCATACGAGCACGTTCCCCGGGGCGTCCTGCTGCTGGACTTCCTGCTGACGATCGTGATTCTGGGGGCCATGCGGTCGAGCTGGCGGGTCTTCCGCGAGCACTTCTGGCCCGCCATCAACCCCAAAGACTGCCGCTGGGCGCTGCTGGTGGGGACCGACCATGCCGCCGGCGTGCTGGCCCATCAAATCCAGTCCAACGCCCAGTTGCGGTGCCGCATCCGAGGGCTGGTGGCCACCAACGGCGAAAAGGCCAACCGGTTGGGCCAGATCCCCATCCTCGGCTCCCTGGACGACATCCGGCAGATCGCCCAGTCGTCCGCGGCCACCGACGTGCTGGTGATCTCCGGCACCCTCCCCGGCGAGCGGCTCCGGTCCCTGATGGAGACCTGCAACCAGGCCGGCCTGCACCTGAGGATCATCCCGGCCCTGGAGGACCGCCTCCACGGCGACTGCCGGGTCCCCATCCGCGACATCGAAATCAACGACCTCCTCCGGCGCGATCCGGTCCGGTTGGACACCGCCGCCATCGGCCGCCTGCTGGAAGCCCGCACCGTCATGGTCACCGGGGCAGGCGGCAGCATCGGCTCCGAAATCTGCCGCCAGGCGCTCAGGTTCAATCCCAAGGTCCTGGTCCTGGTCGGCCGCGGCGAGAATCGCCTCTTCACCATCGAGCACGAGCTCAAGGAGGAAGCCGGTCCAACGCAGCTTTACGACTGCATCGCCGACGTGACCGATTCGCCCCGCATGCGCCGCCTCTTCGAGCGGTATCGGCCAGAGGTCATCTTCCACGCCGCGGCCCACAAGCACGTGCCCTTGATGGAAAGCAACGCGGGCGAGGCGATCAAGAACAACGTGTTCGGCACGAAGCGGATCGCCGACCTCGCCGACGAGTTCGGCGCGCAGAGCTTCGTTCTCATCTCCACGGACAAGGCCGTTCATCCGTCCAGCGTCATGGGCGTCTCCAAGCAAATCGCCGAGAGGTACGTCCACACGCTCTCCCAGGAGTCGTCCACCCGGTTCACGGTGGTCCGCTTCGGCAACGTCCTCGGCTCCTCCTGCAGCGTGGTGCCGATCTTCCAGGAGCAGATCCGCCGGGGGGGCCCGATCACCGTCACCGACCCCGAGATGAAGCGCTATTTCATGACCATCCCCGAAGCCTCGCAACTGGTGTTGCAGGCGGCCAGCATGGGCCGGGGTGGGGAGATCTTCGTCCTGGAGATGGGAGAGCCGGTCAGCATCGTCGATTTGGCCCGGGATCTGATCCGTCTTTCCGGGCTTCCGCACAGAGCGATCGACATCCGATTCACGGGCATCCGACCGGGCGAGAAACTGTATGAGGAGCTGTATTTCGAAGAGGAAGAAACCTTGCCTACCTCGCACCCCAAGGTGCGTGCCGCCTATCATCGGCCCTACACGCTGGGGGAGGTCCGCGAAGGAATCCTCCAGTTGGAGCGGCTAGTCGATAACGTTCCGGACCAAACGCTGCGGCAGGAGCTCGAAGCGATGGTGCCGGAATACAAACCGGGCGACGTGGACAGCGTTGACGCCAAGGCGTCCTGTCCCGAGCGCCCCCCCGTGACGACTAGCCGGTCCGGAGGTTGAACGGGGGCAATCATGTCCCCGCGGACCCCCCCATTGGCCATAAGACCCGGACGGGCGCCCGCTCTCCTGGGGGCTCCCTCCAAGCGGCCTTTCCCAAGGTATGGTTGCCTGTCCCTTCTTGGCGCATGGGGAGGCTCGTGGAGAATCAGAAAGTGAGGGCCAGGCGGTGGCCCGCCCACGGCGGTGCCACCCACAGGAACGGAGTGCGCGCCGTCCTCCCCACTCCAGGAGGACAGGCATTCCTGCCTGTCGCAGGAGTCGAGAGTCGAGAGTCCAGAGTCCAGAGCGGGACAGAAGCAAGTGTTCACATGGGGGCAACACCACGTCTTTTAAGGGCAGACAGGAATGTCTGCCCTCCGATGCCGGCAGACAAGAATGTCTGCCCTCCTACTTCACCGTCGCGGCTAATCGAGTACCGTGGACAAAGAGATTAAAGGGGGATTGCCCGTGAACAAACTCCCCATCGCGGTCATCGGGTGCGGCTATTGGGGTAAGAACCTGGTCCGGGTCTTCTCCGAGCTGGGGGCGTTGGAGTGCGTCTGCGACGCAAATGCCTCGCGCCTGAAGGCCCTCTCGTTCAAGGAGCGCCCGCCGGCGATGACGGGCGCCTTGCGCGAAGCGCTCGACCATCCCGGCATTCGCGCGGTCGCCATCGCCACCCCCGCCGCCACGCATTACGAGATCGTCTCCGAGTCGCTCGAGGCCGGCAAAGACGTGTTCGTCGAGAAGCCGTTGGCCCTGACCGCCCAGCAAGGCCGCACGCTCGTGGAGTTGGCCGAGAAGCAGTCGCTGATCCTCATGGTGGGGCACATCCTCCTCTACCATCCGGCGGTCCGCAAGCTCCGCCAATTGATCGACGAGGGCCAACTGGGCCGCGTCCTTTACCTGTACTCCAACCGGCTCAACATGGGCCTGATCCGCACCGAGGAGAATATCCTCTGGAGCTTCGCCCCGCACGACATCTCCGTGATGCTTCACCTCCTGGGCGAGGAGCCCGTCGCCGCCGAGGCCGAAGGGCAGAGTTACCTCACGCCGGGCGTGGTGGACGTGACGCTCAGCCGGCTGCGGTTCGCCAGCGGCGTGACCGGGCACATCTTCGTCAGTTGGCTCCATCCGGTCAAGGAGCAGCGGCTGGTGGTGGTGGGGACCGAGCAGATGGCGGTCTTCGACGACATGGCCGAAAACAAGCTCCTCTTGTACCCTCACCGCGTGGATTGGCCCGGCCGCGTGCCCAAGGCCGTGAAGGCCGAGCCGGTCGCGGTGGAGATCGAGAAGACCGAGCCGCTCAAGGAGGAGTGCCGCCACTTCCTGGAGTGCGTGGCCGCGCGCAAGACGCCCCTGACCGACGGCCGCGAGGGCCTCCGGGTGCTCCGCGTGCTCGACCGGTGCCAGGAATCGCTCTCTCGCGGCGTCCAGACCGCAGCGGTGCCATGGCGGTCAAGCCAAGGGCGCGCCGTGCCCGGTTTTTCCGTCCACCCCAGCGCATCGGTGGATCTCGAAGCTTCCATCGGCGAGGGAACGTCCATCGGGGCCTTTTGCCGGATCCCGGCCGGCGCGGCGATCGGCCGGAACTGCGCGATCGCCGAGCACGTCTCGATCGCGCCCTCCGCGGCCATCGGCAACCGGGTGACCATCCAAAACGGCGTCTTCGTGGCCGACGGCGTAATCCTGGAGGACGAAGTCGTCTGCGAGCCGGGCGTGGTCTTCGCGCCGGATGGGACCCCGCCGCAGGCCGGGTCCCCGGTGCGCAACGGCGTCAAAACCACCCTCGTCCAGCGGGGCGCCGTCCTGGGCGCCAACTGCACCCTGACGTGTGGCCGGACGATCGGCCAGCACGCGGCCGTCGCCGCCGGAGCGGTCGTCACGAGCGACGTGCCCCCGTTCGCCGTGGTCGATGGGGCCCCCGCCGGCCAGACCGGTTGGACCTGCGGTTGCGGCAAAGGGCGCCTTGCCTTCGGCGGCGGCGGCTCGGCAACCTGCCCGGCGTGCGGGGAGCAGTACTCGCTCGTAAACGCCCAAGTGCAGCTCGTGGGATAGGGACGTGCAGCCCTCACAGCCTCCGCTGCGGGAAAGCCAGGCTTCGGCCCTCGATTTCTATCGGCAGGTGCTGCTCATCCGCCGGTTCGAGGAGACCATGCTCGACCTGTTTGCCAAGGGCGTGCTCAACGGCACGGTCCACACCTGCACGGGCCAGGAGTCCTGCGCCGTCGGCGTGATGAACGCACTCGACAAGGACCGCGACGTCGTCTTTTCCAACCATCGCGGCCACGGGCATTACATTGCTTTCACGGACGATCCGGAGGGCCTGGCGGCCGAGATCCTGGGACGCTCCGGCGGCATCTGCGGCGGCGTCGGCGGAAGCCAGCACTTGCACCGCGGAAACTTCTACAGCAACGGCGTCCAGGGAGGCATCGTCCCGGTGGCCACCGGCATGGCCCTTGCGGAACGGGAGAAGCGCTCGGGCGCCATCGTCGTGGCATGTCTCGGGGACGGCACGCTCGGCGAGGGCGTCGTCTACGAGTCGCTGAACATCGCGTCGAAATGGTCCCTCCCCATTCTCTACGTCATCGAGAACAACCACTACGCCCAAACCACGCCCGTCGGCCTGGCCCACGCGGGCGAGCTGGCGGCCCGCCCCACGGCGTTCGGCATCGACGGCGCCGCCATGACGGCCGACGACGTCCTGGCGGTCCACGCGGAAGCACGCCGATGGGTCCAGCAGGTCCGCTCCTCCCAGCATCCGGCGTTCCTCTGCCTCGAAACGGACCGCTTGGGCCCGCACAGCAAAGGCGACGACACCCGGCCGCGCGAGGAGATCGAAAGCTACCGCAATCGCGACCCCATGAAGAAGCTCGCCGCGGCCGTGCCCGAGAGCCAACGCGACGAGGTGGCCCAGTCCGTGGAGCTGCGGCTTCGCCGTGCCGTCCAGAGCGCGATGGCAATGCCCGCCCAGGACTTCGCCGAGTACCGGCGCCGCATGGTGGCCGGGGGGGGGTACGCCGGATGAGCGGCCCCACTTGCGTCAAGGACCTCAACGCGGCGCTGAGGCGCTCGATGCAGGCCGATCCCCGGGTCTACGTGTGGGGCGAGGACGTGCTGGACCCTTACGGCGGCGCGTTCAAGGTGACTGCGGGCCTCTCCAGCGAGTTCCCCGGGCGCGTGCTCACCACCCCGATCAGCGAGGCGGCGATTGTGGGCATGGCGGTCGGTGCTGCCATGCGGGGACTGATCCCCGTGGTGGAGATCATGTTCGGCGACTTCCTCACGCTCGCCGCAGACCAACTCGTCAACCATGCCTCCAAGTTCGCCGGGATGTACAACGGCGAGGTCGCCGTGCCCTTGGTGGTGCGCACGCCCATGGGCGGCGGCCGGGCCTACGGCCCCACCCACAGCCAGACCCTCGAAAAGCACCTCCTGGGCGTGCCGGGGCTGAGAGTCGTGGCGCCGTCGCACTTCCTTTCGCCGGGGAGCGTCCTGGAGAAGGCGATCCTCCACGATCCCATGCCGGTGCTCTTCATCGAGAACAAGCTGCTTTACCCGCTGGCCCTCCGCGACCAAGGCACCGAGCGCCTGCACGTGGAGCTGCTGGCCGAGCCGGTCGGCGCCTACCCGTGCGTGTGCGTGCGGAATTATCGCAGCGCGGACGTCATCCCGGACGTGACGGTCGTTACCTATGGCGGGGTCTCGCGTCTGCTGGAGAAATCCCTGGAGGACCTGGTGGACGAGGAGGTCTGGGTCGAGGCATTCTTGCCGGTCGAGCTCCGGGCGGGCCCGTGCCCCGCGATCGCCCGCTCTTGCCGGCAGACCCGCCGCGTGCTACTGATTGAAGAGTCCACGGCCGGATTCGGGTGGACCGCGGAAGTCGCCCGCGGCCTGGCCCAGGAGTTGTGGCACGACACGACCTTGAAGCTCCGCTCGCTGGAGGCGGCCGAAAGCGTCGTCCCCAGCCAGCGGACCATGGAGGAGGCCATGCTCCCCTCGGCAAAGCGGATTCGCGACGCTGTCCTGGAGATGATGGAATGACGCTCATTGCGCGGGCTCCCCAACTCAACGTCAACGACGAGAACATACTGGTGGTGGAGTGGCTGAAGGCCGAGGGGGACCCCGTGAAAAGGGGAGAAGTCGTGGGCTTGCTGGAGACCAGCAAGGCCGTCTCCGAGTTCGAGGCGGAGGAAAGCGGCCATTTCCGCCCGGTGGCCAAGGCCGGCGATCGGGTGCCCGTCCACGGAATCCTCTTCGTGCTCACGGAAGCGCGGGACCAGCCCATCGAAGGCATCCTTGCGGCCCAAGCCGCGATGGCCGCCGCCCCGGCCGAAGAAGAGCCCGGCGACAAACGGTGGACCAAGAAGGCGCAGTTGCTCGCCAAAAAGCATGGAATCCGTATCGAGGACATCCCCGCCGTCGGGGTCGTGCGCGAGGCCGACGTCGAGCAATTCCTCCGGGCCCGCGAGTCCGCCGGCGCCCCGGCCGACCTGATCGACGGCGTCTTCCCCACCAACCGGGCCGAGCGCGTGCTGATCGTGGGCGGCGGGCGGGGCGCGGTGCAGGTCCTCGACGTGATCTACAGCACCCCGCGCCAGCGGCCCGTCGGCATCGTGGACGACAACCCCAGCGCCGCCGGCAAGCTGGTCATGGGCGTCAAGGTGCTCGGGCCGGCCTCGCTGGCCTCCAAGCTCCTCCGCGACGGGCTCTTCGACGCGGCCGTGATCGCGTTCAGCAACGACCTCCAGGCCCGGGCCCGGCTATTCCTCGAACTGACCGGGCAGGGAGTTCCCTTCACCAACGTCATCGACCCTTCGGTGAAGATCCACTCCAACGTGGCGATGGGCACGGGAAACGTCGTCATCGCCAACTGCCGCTTCGGCGCCTGCGCGATCGTGGGCGACAACAACTTCCTGAGCGCGTTTGTCAACGTCGAGCACCATAACGTGCTCGGCTCCCACTGCACGTTCGGGCCGGGGGTCATGACCTCCAGCCGCGTCATCATCGGCGACCGGTGCCGCTTCGGCACCGGGGTGTTCATCGAGCCCGGGGTCAAGATCGGGCCCGAGAGCATCGTCGCGTCGGGCTGCATCATCACCAGCGAGGTGCCGGCCAGGTCGATCGTCAAAGCGCGGGTGGAGACCGTGATCCGGCCTCGCGGGGCGTAGGGCGAAGGCCGGGAGGGCTTTGCCGCGAAGCGAAGGACCATTCAGAAGCGGGAACGGCAGAGTGCAGATTGAAGAGTGCAAAATGCAAAATGTAAAATGCAAATTGAAAACAATGTGAACTGAACTGTGTGAATTCAGAATCGCAAATTGGAGACCGAGACGCGAGTCCTTGTTGTATCGTCAATTTGCATTTTACATTTTGCATTCCTCCCTCGCGTGTGCGGTTGTGCAAGAATCGCGCAAACTCGTTTAGAACGGACTCCATAGCAATAGGAGCTGCCTCATGCCCATGAAGGTGCCGCTACTTGACCTGAAGGCCCAGTACCGCTCGATCAAGGCCGAGATCGGCGCCGCGATCGACGCGGTCCTGGAAAGCCAATACTTCATCCTTGGTCCCACCGTCGAGGAGTGCGAGCGGCGGATCGCCGACTATAGCGCCTGCAAGTTCGGCGTGGGAGTCACCTCCGGGACCGATGCCCTGCTGTTGGCCCTGATGGCCGAGGGGATCGGGCCCGGCGACGAGGTCATCACCACGCCCTTTACGTTCTTCGCCACGGCCGGCTCGATCGCCCGGGTGGGCGCCAAGCCGGTCTTCGTGGACATCTGCCCCAAGAGCTACAACATCGCCGCCTCGAAGATCGAGAAGCACGTCACCAAGAACACCAAGGCGATCATGCCGGTCCATCTCTTCGGCCAGTGCGCCGAGATGGACCCGATTTTGGAGATTGCCCAGCGACACGGGCTGGTGGTCATCGAGGACGCGGCGCAGGCGATCGGGGCGGAATACAAGGGGCGCCGCGCGGGCTCGATGGGCCACTACGGCTGCTTCAGCTTCTTTCCGTCGAAGAACCTCGGCGGCGGCGGGGACGGCGGAATGGTCGTCACCCAGGACCCCGAGCGGGCCGAGCGCCTGCGGATCCTCCGCGTCCACGGGTCCAAGCCCAAGTACTACCACAAGGTCATCGGCGGCAACTTCCGCCTGGACGCCCTCCAGGCGGCAATCGTCGGCGCCAAGCTCCCCCACCTCGACGCCTGGACGGCCGGACGCCAGGCCAATGCCCAGCGCTATCGCCGGTTGTTCCAGGAGGCGGGCCTGGTGGAGCAGGGGCTCGTGGTGCTTCCCACCGAGGTCGCCGAGCGCCGCCACATCTACAACCAGTTCGTCGTGCGCGTGCCGCGCCGCGACGAGCTGCGCAAGCACCTCACGGATCAAGGGATCGGCACGGAGATCTACTATCCGGTCCCACTGCACGTCCAGGAGTGCTTCCGCTATCTTGGGTATGGGGAGGGCGATTGCCCCGAGAGCGAGGCGGCGGCCCGCGACACCGTGGCCTTGCCCATTTACCCGGAATTGACCGGCGAGCAGATCCGATACGTCGTCGACTGCACCGGCCGCTTCTTGAGAGGAGGCTCGAGTTGATCCCGTACATTGCCGACCGACAGGTCTTCATCACCGGAGGCGCCGGCTTTATCGGCTCCACGCTGATCGGGAGTCTCATCGAGAGAAACCGGATCACCGTCTACGACGATTTCCGCCGGGACGCCCTCAGCAGCCGGCCCTATGCAAACCATCCGAATCTCCGCGTGGTCCGGGGAGACGTCCTCGATTTCTCGTCCCTGCGCGACGCGATGGCGGGCGCCCAGATCGTCGTCCACTGCGCGGCCATTGCCGGCATCGAAACCGCCATGAGGCGGCCGACCGAGACGTTGCGCGTGAACCTGATCGGGACCGCAAACGCCCTGGAGGCGGCCAAGGATCTCACCGGGCTGGAGCGCTTCGTGGACTTCTCCACCAGCGAGGTCTTCGGCTCTACGGCGTTCCGCGCCGAGGAGGCCGATACGAAACACATCGGCGCCATCGGCGAGACCCGCTGGAATTATGCGGTCAGCAAGCTGGCCGGTGAGCATTTGGCCAAGGCCTACTTCGACCAATTCGGCATGCCGACCGTCACCCTGCGGCCGTTCAACGTCTACGGCCCGGGCCAGGTCGGCGAAGCGGCCCTCCGCACCTTCGTGCTCCGCGCCCTGCGCAACGAGGAGATCGAGATCCACGGCGACGGCAACCAGATCCGCGCGTGGTGCTTCATCGACGACTTCCTCAACGGGCTGCTCTTGGCCATGGTCCATCCCAACGCGGTCGGCGAGGCGTTCAATATCGGCAACGCGCGGGCCGTGATCACCATCTACGGCCTGGTCCAGACCGTGCTCCGCGTGCTGGACAGCAAATCGCCGGTCCACTTCACGCGCAAGGACTATGCCGACGTGGAGCTGCGCGTGCCGAGCGTGCGCAAGGCGAGGGAGAAGATCGGCTTCGAGGCCAAGGTGGACCTCGAGGAGGGAATCCGCCGGACCGCCGAGTTCTTCAAAGCGGCCCAGGCAAACGGGTAGGTTATGCTTCAGCCTGGCGCGGCAGAGCCGGAGCGGCAAGAAATGCCGCGCTGAGAATATAACCGCAGCGCATCGTGAAAGTCCTCCAACTGCCGGTGAACATCTCCTCGCAAGCGAGTGTGACGGTCCGCGCATTGCGCGACGCGGGGGTCGAAGCCCGCGGGCTGGTGTGCGGCAATTTGCCCCTGGCCGACCTGGCGGGCATGGAAGTCTACACGGTGCCGTCGCTGCGCAAGCACCCGCTGAAGGGAATCGTGCGCGCGGCGGGTTGGATGCGGCGCGTGCGCGAGGCGATGGGCTGGGCCGACGTGATCCACTGGCATTCCGACTGGTCGCCAATCCCCTGGGACCTGGAGCTGCGCCGTGCGGCGAAGCTCGGAAAGCCGCGGATCGCCGAGTTCTGGGGAACGGACATCCGCATCCCCGAGATCGCCGGCGTTCACAGCCCCTACCTGGCGCGGATGTTCGTCGAGAATCCCCGCTTCTTCCGCAGCGGCCGGCGCTCGGGACGGAGGACTCAGGAGCGCTTCGCCCGGCACGGGTTCTCCTGTCTGATCCCGTGCATGGAGCTCCGACCGTACATCCAGCCGGACGTGTTCCCCGCCCCGTACTTCACCTCGCAGCGCCTGGTCCTCAGCGACTTTGAGCCGCACTACCCGGACCCGGGAAACGACCGGCCGTTGCTGGTCCATATGCCGTCCCACGCGGTCGTCAAAGGCACGCCCGCGGTGCTGGCCGCCGTGGAGAAGCTCCGTGCGACCCACCAGTTCGATTTCCGGCTTGTCCACGGCCTGCCGCACTCCGAGGCAATGGACCTGGTGCGCCGGTGCGACGTGTTCTTGGATCAGTTCGTGATCGGCGACTTCGGCCTCGCGGCCTTGGAGGCGATGGCCTTTGGAAAGCCCACGGTCTGCTACATCCGGCCCTCGCTCGCCGCCGTCTATCCCCCCGATTTCCCGATGGTCAATGCGTCGCAGGAGAACCTCGCCGACGTGTTGAACGGGCTCCTCGACGACGCAGAGAGACGCCGCAACCTGGGCCGGGTGAGCCGGGCCTACGTCGAAACGCACCACGACGCCCGCGCGATCGCTCCCCAGCTCGTGGCAATCTACGAAGAACTCCTGGACAAGTCCCGGGCGGAGCAAGGCCGTGCAGGTCCGTAAGCACCTCAAGCAGCTTGCCGGCGAATCGCTGATCTACGGGATCTCCGGGACGGTCTCGATCGCGATCGGGTTCGTCCTGATCCCGCTTCTGACCCGGGTGTTCACGCCCGAGGAGTACGGGATCGTCGAGCTGGTGGACGTGCTGTTCATGCTGCTGGCCATGGCGGCCGTCTTGGGTTTGGACAACGCCTCGACGCGATGGTTCTACGACAGCGAGGACCGGACGGACCGGCGGAAGACGATCGGGTCCTGGTTCTGGTGCCAGCTCGCGGTAAGCGGGGTCCTGGGGCTGCTGTTGATCGGGTTTGCGCCGGGCGTATCGCGGCTGGTCACGGGCTCGAGCGACTATGCCCTGCTGGTGGTGCTGTCGGCCGCGGCGCTGCCGTTGCAGGCGGCGCAGCGGGTATTCAACAATTGGCTCCGCTATCAGCGCCGGCCCTGGGCGGCCGTGGCCTTCGGCAGCGGCACCGCATTGGCCAGCCTGACGTTGGTGATCCTGTGCCTTGCCGTCTGGCGCACGGGGCTGCCGGGCTTGTACGCGGCCAAACTCATCGCCTTGATGCTGGCCGCAGCGGCTGCCGTCCTCGGGTTGAGACAGTGGATCGCCCTGAAGTCGTTTTCCTGGGACCGGCTCAAGAAGATGCTCCTCTTCGGCCTGCCGCTGGCCCCGGCGGGCGTGGGTTTGTGGGCCATGCGCTCCGCAGACCGCTATATCTTGCAGAACTACTACGACAACCGCGAGGTCGGCCTGTTCGCGCTGGCGGTGAAGATCGCCACCGGCGTGGGCCTGGTCTTGGTGGCCTTCACGCAGGCATGGGCCCCTTTCGCCTTCTCCATCCTCCGCCAGCCCAACGCCCGGCGGGTCTACGTCCGGGTCTTGGACGCCTACAGCTTCGTGGGCTGCGGGCTGTGTACGGCGGCTGCCTTGTTTGCGCCGCTTCTGGTGCGGATCCTGGCCACGAAGGACTACTATCCGGCGGCCTCGAGCGTGGCCTTCCTGGCGTTCGCGAGCCTCTTCAACGGGGGCACGTCCATCGCCTGCCTCGGTTTGGGGATCGCCAAAAAGTCGATGCCCTCGGCGGTGTCCGTCGTGATCGGCCTGATTGTGAGCCTCGCTCTGAACTTTCTGCTCATCCCGGTTTTCGGGAGGAACGGGGCCGCCGCGGCGAGCATGATGGCCTGGTTCGCGAGCATGGCCTTCTTGTTCGCGGCGAGCCAGCGGGCTTACTTCATTCCGTTCCATTGGGGCCGGAGCCTCGCCTGCCTGGCATGTTCCTTTGCGATCGTCGAACTCGACCGGTGGGTCGTTCCCGTCGTCCTCGAGCGATGGGCCGTTCCGATGGACGGGCTTGTCGCCTGGGGGCTGCGGTCGGCGATGCTGCTCGCGTTCCTTCCATTGGGCATCGCCTTGGGGTACATCCGGTGGAATCGCTCCGGCGAGCGCGGCGAGCCGGATGCGTCTCACGGCCGGGAACCAGCGGTCCTGGCGGGCGACGCCGAGGGAGCAGGCAACCTGATCTCGCCGATCCCGGGGATCTGTCCGGAGCCGAAGCGAGTGCCGTGACCGTTCATCCCGTCGCACTTCGAGGAGTCGGATGCGCTTTGT
>CAYGZI010000049.1:7157-16848 GCA_964354245.1 uncultured Planctomycetaceae bacterium | reverse complement strand
CGGCGGTGGCGCGAATTGGCAACGCGACCGCCGGTCGCGGGCGATGGGAGCGCGACCGCCGGTCGCGGCTTTATGGGGATCAGATGTGGTACATCTGCTCGTCGTGGCCGCGGGTCCGCTCCAGAAGCTCGGCGAGCGTTATCTTGTTGAGCATGGCCCGCTCGGCAGCCTCCACTTCCTTCCATGCCTGAACGAGGGCCTTGACCACGGGAGAGTCGGGCGAGGCGTTGGTCGTCTGCCCGTTGGCCTTGGTGCCTCCCTCCACGACCTGCATCACTTCGCCGAGGGAGACCTGTTCGGGCGGGCGGGTCAAATGATACCCGCCGGCGGCTCCGCGCGTGCTCTTGACCAGCCCAGCTCCTTTGAGCTGCAGGAGGATCTGCACGAGGAATCGCGGGGGAACGGCGTGCCGCTCGGCGATCTTGCGGATTCGGACCGGCTCGTCCGATCCAAACTGCGATGCGAGTTCCAGCATCGCAACACATGCGTACTCGGTTTTGGCGGAGATTCTCATCATCGTTCTCGTGACCAAATTATGAAGGAATGTCTGTCACCGCCTTGCCCTCTTGACGCGGTGCCCAGATCGTTGCGGGGTATCCGCTGGCTGTTGCCCAATGACGGCCGCCTTCCGGCTCAGCGCCCTGGCTAAGGCTTCTGTAATTATTTTACTGTCCATTCTGACAGAATTCATCGCCGCCGGAGGAGACATGTGCGAGACTCGAACGGGGCACCCTCAGCTTCCCAGGGGCTCCCACATTGAATTATGGTATCATCGTCAAGAAAGTCAACAATCGACCTGCCGCCGACTGTGCCAACCTCGCTTGAGCCGCTGCGTGCGACATCTAAGCCGTTACTATAAAAGACTTTACAGTTCAAGGCCATCGTGACGCCAACGCATCCACGATTGCCCCGCCGCGTCAGACCGCACCCCCAGATCGACTTAGCTGTGTCGATTCCACGGGCACCATCTGGACTCGCCCAAGTGCCGGGTCCCCTTCGCCCTGGGTACTTGACTCTGCGGTTGCGGGTCGCGACGATTTGCCACAGTCGGTCCGTTTCCTCAACTGGACACTTCACATTCCTGAAAAGCGGAAGGCGACGATGGCAAAGCGAGCATATCTGGCGATCGACATGGGTGCGTCGAGCGGCCGGCACGTCCTGGGCCGCTTCGACGGCCGGACCCTCTCCCTGGAAGAAACCTATCGCTTCGAGAACGGGGGCGTCGACGTCCTCGGAAGCCTGCACTGGGACCTCCTGGGCCTCTGGACTCACGTCCGCAACGGGATGCGGGCCGCGGGGACCCGGCCGGGGGCAGAAATCGTCTCCTTGGGCGTCGATACCTGGGGCGTCGATTTCGGTCTGCTCGGGCGAGACGACGTCCTCCTGGGAAATCCCTCGCACTACCGCGACCCCCGCACCAACGGGATGATGGAGCGGGCCTTTTCGATCGTCGGCCGCGACGAGGTCTTCCGCCACACCGGCTTGCAGTTCATGCAGTTCAATTCCCTTTACCAGCTTCTGGCGATGAAGCTGGCCAACTCGCAGCTCTTGGAAATGGCCAAGCGGCTGCTGATGATGCCGGACCTCTTCCACTGGCTGATGACGGGCCAGAAGACCAACGAGTTCACCGATGCGACCACCACGCAGTTCTACAATCCGGTCGAAGGCCGCTGGGCCACGGAGCTGCTCGATAAGTTCGGCTTGCCGACCGACATCCTTGGGCCGATCTCCGAGCCGGGAACGGACCTGGGGCCGCTGCGGCCAAACCTCGCCGCCGAAAGCGGCTTGTCCTCCGCCCACGTGGTCCTCCCGGGCGCTCACGATACGGCCAGCGCGGTGATGGCCGTTCCGGCGGCCAGCCGGCCGGGCCAGCGTCCGGATTGGTGCTACATCAGCCTCGGCACCTGGGCCCTCCTGGGCGTGGAATCGCCCGTGCCCGTGGTCAACGACAGGGTCCTGGCCATGAACTTCACCAACGAAGGGGGCGTGGGCAGGACGATCCGCCTGTTGAAGAACATCTGCGGCCTGTGGCTGGTGCAGGAGTGCCGCCGGGTGTGGAACAAGGCGGGGCGCAATTGGGGCTGGGAGGATCTGAACGAGCTTTCCGCAGCCGCGAAGCCCTTGGTTTCGTTCATCGACCCGGACGCCCACGACTTCCTCGCCCCCGACGACATGCCGGAGGCGGTTCGGCGGTTCTGCGCAAAGACCGGCCAGACCGTGCCGGCCGACGAAGGGGCGGTGCTCCGCTGCGCCCTGGAGAGCATTGCCATGAAGTTCCGCCACGTGCTTTCGATGTGCGAGGAGCTGGTCGGGGGGCGGATCGAGACGATCCACATCGTCGGCGGCGGCACCCAGAACCGACAACTCTGCCAGGCGGCGGCCGATGCCTGCGGCCGCCGCGTCTTGGCCGGGCCCGTCGAGGCCACGGCGATCGGGAACATCATGATGCAGGCCGTCGCCGCCCGTGACGTGGGCAGCATCGCCCAGGCCCGCGAAGTCATCCGCAACAGTTTTGCCGTCGAGGAGTACTTGCCTCGGAACGCGGCGGCGTGGGAGGAGGGGTACGGGCGGTTCGTTGGCGTCCTGGGCGGCGGGAAGTAGACAGGAGACAAGAGACAGGAGACAAGAGACAGAAGACAGGAGACAGAAGACAGAAGACAGGAGACAGAAGACAGAAGGCAGGAGGCAGAAGACAGAAGACGATCCGCCCGGCGCTCCGCTTCTCCCGCTGCCCTCTGCCGTCTGCCCTCTGCCGTCTTTCTTCTGTCTCCTGTCTTCTGTCTCCTGCCTTCTTCCCCCGCACAAGCCACCACTTGCTCCAGGAGTACCGAAAATGCTCAACGTCGGAATCGCCGGGATCGGTTTCATGGGAATGATTCACTACTTGGCCTACCAGAAGGCCAAGGGGGCGCGGGTCCGTGCCATCTGCGAGCAGGACGCCGCCCGCCTGGCCGGGGATTGGCGCACCATTAAAGGCAACTTCGGCCCGGTCGGGAAGATCATGGACCTGACCGGGATCGCCCGCTACGCCAAACTCGAAGACCTGCTGGCCGATCCGAAGCTGGACGTGATCGACGTCTGTCTTCCACCGGGGTGGCACGCCCGGGTCACCATCGACGCCCTGAAGGCCGGCAAGCACGTCTTCTGCGAGAAGCCGATCGCCCTGAATCCGGCCGACGCCGACCGTATGGTCAACGCCGCGGGCAAGGCCGGCAAGCTCTTGATGATCGGCCACGTGCTCCCGTTCTTCCCGGAGTATCGGTTCGCCCACCAGACGGTCGCTACGGGCAAGTACGGCCGGCTCCTTGGCGGGCACTTCAAGCGGGTCATTTCCGACCCCACGTGGCTGCCGGACTTCTACAATCCCAAGACCACGGGCGGCCCGATGATCGACCTCCACATCCACGACGCCCATTTCATCCGGCTGTTGTGCGGGATGCCGAAGGCGGTCCACACGGTGGGGCGGATGCGGGGCGAGGTGGCCGAGCTGTTCCACACGCAGTTTCTCTTCGACGATCCGTCGCTCTTGATTACCGCCGCCAGCGGCGTGATCTATCAACAAGGGCGCCCGTTCACCCACGCGTACGAGATCTACCTGGAGCGGGCCACTCTCTTGTTCGACTTTGCGGCGATCGGCAGCGAGGGCGTCCTGGCGATGCCGGTCACGGTGCTGACCAAGGACGGCCGGGTGCTGCGGCCGAAGCTCGGCGGCGGCGACCCGGTGGACTCGTTTGCCGCGGAGATCGGCGAGGTGATCCGCTGCGTGTGCACCAACAGGCCCTCCGCGCTCCTGGACGGCCAATTGGCCCGCGATGCCTTGGTGCTCGGCCAGCGGCAAACGCAGTCGCTGGTGAAGCGCAAGGCGGTGAAGGTGTAGCAGGGAAAGGGGTCGGGAGTCTTTTTCCAGGTCGGCAGCCACGTCGCCGGAAAGGTCAGCATGGTCAATGCCGACCTGGAAAAAGACTCCCGACCCCCTCCCTCGGCACGACCCGCAGGTCGGGACTGAATTGCGAGGTTGGGCGCAGCCACTTCGTTCGACGTGCCTGGGGCCGTCTGTAGGGCCTGTGAGGTTGGCGCGGGCGGAAATCTGCGCGGCGTTTTTGACCGGGCCGCAAGCGTGTTCTATATTGCTTGGGGGGAGAGCGTGCGCTTGCTTCTCGACCCCACCCACCTAGACGGCCGCGTGCCCATTGGCCCAAGCGCCCCGGAGGGCGCCGGCCAGACGCAGCCGACGGGCGAGCCACCCACGGATCGGCCGGCGTCACCCCGGCGCGAGATGCAGCCTCTGACGACCAGTCCAGCCATGCCACGCAAGCCGCTCGGTTTCTGCACCGCCCTGTTGACCGCGATCGCAGCGGCGATCCTCTTCAGTCCGTCCACCTGGGGACAGAGCCCTGCTTCGTCTTCGGGTCTTCCGGCGTCCGTGCGGACTTCCGGCAGCGCGGGAGACTGGGTCCGGCGGGGCGAGGTCCTGGAGGTTGAGCACCGCTGGGGCGAGGCCCTCACCCACTACGAAGAGGCCCTGCGTCAGTTCCCCGGCAATGCGGACCTGAAGCGGCGATTCGACTCGGCCCGGCTGCACCACGACCTCGCGCGCCGCTACAGCGACCGGAGCTACCGCGACGGCCTGGCCCGACTCTCCTTTCAGGACAGCCTCGACTTGTACAACGAAGTCCTCCTGAAGATCCAGGCGCACCACGTGGACGCCCCCAAGTGGAAGGAAGTGGTGGCCAACGGCGCCAACGGGCTCGATATGGCCTTGAAGGAGCCCGTCTTCCTCCAAGCCCATGCCGCACGGGCTACCGAGCCGGCCCGGGAAAAGTTTCGCCAGGAGCTTCAGCGGGCCTTGGAGTCGCGGAGCGTCCAGTCGCGAGGCGATGCTTGCCAGGCGGTTGCCGTCGCGGCCGGTCTGGCCCGTGATCGGCTGGGGATTGGGCCCGTCGCTGCGGTCATGGAGTTCGTGTGCGGGGCCGCCAATTCGCTCGACCCCTATTCGACGTATCTCACGCCCGATCAGCTCAACGACGTCTACTCCCAGATCGAGGGGCATTTCGTCGGCTTGGGCGTGGAGCTGAAGGCCGCGGACGGAGTGCTGGCGATCGTCCGCGTGATTCCGAACAGTCCTGCCAAGCAAGGCGGATTGCGCGAGGGAGACCGGATTGTTGCCGTGGGCGGCAAGCCGACCCGCGAGCTCTGCACCGACCGGGCGGCCAACCTGCTGCAAGGGGACGAAGGGACCACGGTGGCGCTGACCGTCGCCCGCCCGGGCGCCCCGCCGCGCGAAGTCACCCTGCGACGGCAGCGGGTGGAAGTGCCCAGTGTGGATGAGGTGCGACTGGTCGATCCGGCCCAGGGAATCGCCTATCTGAAACTCACCTGTTTTCAGAAGACCACGCACCGCGACCTGGAGGCCGCGCTCTGGAAGCTCCACGGGATGGGGATGCGGGGGCTGGTCATCGACCTGCGGGGCAACCCCGGCGGATTGCTGGCCGCGGCGGTCGAGGCCGCCGACCTGTTCCTCCAGCGCGGCGCGATCGTCACCACCCGGGGCCGGAATGCCGACGAGGATTACGCCTACACGGCCCGGGAGCCCGGCACGTGGCGGGTCCCGCTGGTCGTGCTCGTGGACCAAGACAGCGCCAGCGCGGCGGAGATTTTCGCCGGGGCCATCCGGGACCACAATCGCGGCACGATCGTCGGCACGCGAAGCTACGGCAAAGGCTCGATCCAGGGCATCTTTCCGTTGAACGTCAATCGTGCCGGGCTCCGGCTGACGACCGCCAAGTTCTACGCGCCGTCCGGGTATCCGTACTCGGGGATCGGCGTGGAACCGCACGTAGTCGTGCGTCAAGCGGCCAAGCCGGTCGACGGCGCCGATCCGACGCCGCCGGCTTCGGATTCCGACGCCATCCTTGCTGCGGCCCTGCAAGCGGCCCGGCAAACGCTCGCGCAACGCTAAGCGGCTGCCCACGCCTTGCAGCCTCTCCACTCTCGCTGCTACACTGCCGGGATGTTCGACCGGCTCGGATCGCTCGTCTCGCGTTTTTGGCTTTGGGTGCTGCTGGGGTGGGTGGGCCTCGGACTGCTGGCCCACTTCCGGGCGCCGCGATGGGACGACGTGACCCGCGACGGCGACTTCGCCTACCTCCCCGACTGGATGACCAGCGTCCGCGGCGAGCGGCTGCTGGAGGCGGCGTTTGCCGCGGGGCCTTCCGAGGGCGAGGCCCTTTCCAAGAGCACCGTCATCCTGGTGGTCGCCCGCACCGACGGGCCCCTCGAGCCCGCGGATTACGCCGAGGCGGACGATCTGGTCGCAATGGCGGACGAGTTGAACAAGGAATTCACTCCTGCGGACGGCGGCGACGGTCCGATCCTCCGCGTGATGAGCTACGAGACGGAGGTGGTGGGCGAGAAGCTGCTGATCAGCCCGGTCGTGCGCCACGGCCAGGCCACGCTGGTCGTCCTCCAGTTGCGCAGCGAGTTCATGGCCGTCGGCAACATGGACTTGCTTGAGGAGATCGAGCAGAGGCTGGACGGATTCCGCCGCGCAGAGGACTTTCCGCCGGGCCTCCGGCTCGGCATCACCGGCTCGGCCGCCGTGGGCGCGGACATGCTCCTTTCGGGCGAGGAGAGCATCCGCAACACGGAGCTGGCGACCGTGGTGATGGTGGTCCTGATCCTGCTTCTGGTCTATCGGGCCCCGGGCCTGGTGATCGTGCCGCTGGTGACGATCGTGGCCTCGCTCGTGGTAGCCACGGGCCTGGTGGCTGCGCTGGCCGAGTGGAGCGCCCAGTCGGGATGGTTGGACTACAAGATTTTCAAGACCACGCGGATTTTCATCGTGGTGATCCTCTACGGGGCCGGGACCGATTTCTGCCTGTTCTTGATCTCCCGCTACAAGGAGGAATTGCAGCGCGGGCTGCGGGCGGACGAGGCCATTGCCCACGCCTTGGGGCGCGTGGGAGGGGCGGTTACAGCCAGCGCCATGACCACGATTCTCGGCTTGGGCGCGATGGCGTTCTGTCAGTTCGGCAAGTTCCGCAACAGCGGCCCGACGATTGCCATGGGGCTGCTGGTGGCCTTGCTGGCCAGTCTGACGCTCGCCCCCGGCTTGCTGCGGGCCGCGGGCCCGATCGTCTTCTGGCCGAAAAAGGGGACATTCTACTTTTCTCGACGGCAAGGACGCGAGAGTGCGGAGCCCGTCCTCCCGGCTGAAGAAAGTAGAATGTCCCCTTTTTCGCGGTTCTGGGAGTGGCTCGCTGGCCAAGTTATCGCACGGCCCGGGCTGATCCTGGTGGGCAGCCTGATCGTGCTCTCCCCGCTGGCCTACGAGGGCCTTGGGGTGGAAGTGACCTACGACCTTCTCAGCGAGCTTCAATCCGACCGCCCCAGCGTGCTGGGGACCAATCTCCTGCGAGACTACTTCGAGCCCGGCGAGACCGGCCCGATCACCGTCTTGGCCTCTTGCGAGGCGGGCGGACTGGACAATTCCTACGAGTCCCGGGGGCGGATCGACGGTCTGGCGCAGAAGCTCTACGGCCTGACCTACACGGATTCCGACGGCACAACGGTCCGGCCGGTCACCAGCGTGCGGAGCCTCGTCGAGCCGCTGGGGGAGCCCGCGGAGCAATACGGCCTTCGCGACGCCCTGCGCAAGGGGATCGTGCGCTCGCGGGCCAAGAGCACGTATCTGGCCCAAGCGCCCGAGTACGCCGGCAAGGTGACTCGGCTGGACCTCGTCTGCCGTTACGACCCGTTCTCCTCCGAGGCCATCGGCTTTCTAGGCCGCCTCGAAGGTATCCTAGACGAGCTGGCGGCCGATCCGAAATCCGAGTGGCACGGCACCGAGTTTTACTATCTCGGGACCACGGCCGGGATCCGCGACCTGAAGGCAGTCACCGCCAGCGACTTGCTCTTGATCCAGGGCCTCGTGCCTGCGGCCGTGTTGTTGGTGCTTATCTGCATCCTGCGCCGGCCGCTGGTCTCGGTTTACCTCGTTCTTTCCGTGCTTTTCGGCTACTACGTCTCGATCGGCACGACCGAGCTGATCTTCGCGCACGTCTACGGCGCGTCGTTCGGGGGTCTGGACTGGAAAGTGCCCATGTTTCTCTTCGTGATCCTCGTGGCCGTGGGCGAGGACTACAACATCTACCTGGTCACCCGAGTGGCTGAGGAGCAAAGAAGGCTCGGTCCCATCGAAGGGCTCCGCGTGGCCCTGGTCCGCACCGGCGGCATTATCACCAGTTGCGGCGTCATCATGGCCGGGACCTTCTCCTCGATGACGACCGGCACGCTCGGCGCGGTCATCGAGCTGGGAGTGGCCCTGTCGTTTGGGGTCCTTTTGGACACCTTCGTGATCCGCACCGTGCTGGTGCCCGTCTTTCTAGTGCTCTGGGAGCGGCTGCTGGCCAGGCTCGCGCGGAAAAGGTGACAGGCACCTTTTCTACTTGACGAACGCCAGCCCCGGATCGCTCGGGTTGTCGCCGGGCAGCTTGAAGTTGAATTGGTCGGCCGCCGGCATCGTCACCTGCCCGACCATCACGGGAGCATCGCCCTTGTTGAGGATCAGAAGGTTGTCGGCCACGCGGTACGTGCCGCGGAACTCCCGCGACTGGCCGTTCTGCGTGGACTTCCAGGCATACTGGCCGTCTCTCGTAAGCTGGAGCGAGACGGTGGCTCCCGCGGAACGGGCGGCCTCCCAATTGCCCACCAGCGCGGAGGCCGCGACGGGCTTGGCTGGGAGGCTGGGCGACGGCTGTTTTGCGGGCCCGGTCGCCGTCATAGCCTTCAGGAGTTCGTTGGACAACCGGTCGCTGGGCTTCAGTTGCACGACCGCCTTGAGCTGCTCCACGGCCGCCTCGGGATGCCCGCAGGTCATATAGTGGTATGCCAGAAGGAACCGCGCGTCGGCACTATCCGGGTCCGCACGGACGTATTGCTCCAAGGCGCGCAGTTGTCCCGTATAGACGTCGACGTCGGGATAAAAGCTGCTCATCGTCGTCCAGTCCCAGCCGGGCCCGAGCGCCAGCACGGCATAGATTGGGCCGGCCGCCTCTTGGTAGCGGCGCACCGCGAAGAGCGCCAGTGCGCGGAATTCGTGCGGCAGGGTATCGGTTGGCCGTCCGGAGACGGCCTTATCGCACTGTGCCAAGGCGGTCGCGTAGTCCCCTCGTGCGAAGGCATCTCTCGCCGTATCGAGCGGCGCCATCGCTGGGTCTGCGGCCGTCGCCGGTCCGTCGCTCAACTCCGGCACCGGCGTCTCCGTACCGGCATCATCGACCGATGGTGCGGCCAGCACGATCGGCTGCGAATAGTCGATCCTCGTGTTGTCGATAACCACCGGGCCCACGCAGTATGGGTTCTCGTAGGACCAGTAGCCCCAAAGCCAGGGAGTATAGTCCGAGTCCAAGGCGAGACCGCCTGCAAATCCGGCTGCCCACCAGGCGATCGGCCAGTAGTTCCAATGGTGGGCCCAATTCCCGTGATACCAGTCGGGATGCGGACCGGGGCCAGGATGTGGACCGGGACCAGGATGCGGACCGGGCCCAGGATGCGGACCGGGCCCAGGATGCGGACCGGGCCCAGGATGCGGACCAGGACCGGGATGCGGACCGGGGCCAGGATGTGGACCCGGTGCAGGATGTGGACCCGGTGCAGGATGTGGACCCGGTGCAGGATGTGGACCCGGTGC
>CAYGZI010000049.1:0-7057 GCA_964354245.1 uncultured Planctomycetaceae bacterium | reverse complement strand
AGGATGTGGACCGGGCCCAACATGGGAAGAAAAACTGGGCTGGCTGGGAATACCCGTGTGTCCGCCCGGCGAGGGCTTGGCGGTGAAGCCCGAATACGACGGGGAGACGCTTGGCCGAGGGGCGTTGAACGAAGGCGTGTGATAGGCGGTTGAGCCGCCGTGGAATCCTCCGGCGCCGGAGAATCCGCCGGCGCCGCCGTGCCCCCCGCCGCCGCCACCGCCACCGCCACGGCCCGCCATCGTGGAGGCCGAGGGCAAGAGAGCGACCAGCGTTGCGGCAAAAAGCAGTCTTAGGCCCGCTTTCATAAGGATTCTCCCTTCGAGTCGTGGCTTGTGTGGACGGCCGTTTGCGGTCTGGGGGGTTTGCGCACGATAGGAATCTCGTCGATGTTGGGCATCGCCTCTGCGCCGACCACGCGGTCGCGGGATTGCCAAGTCATCCGGTCCTTCGCCGCCCGGGTGAAGACGTTGACCGAGGAGGCCGTTTTCCCGTCGCGCGTCATGCCGGTCATCTTGACGATCCATTGGTTGCCCTTGCGGGTCCAGATCCCTTCGGCAAAGCCGCCCTCGGAATCGAACACCCAGGACCGCAGCTTCCTGGCCTGGGGGTCCCAACCGATGCGCTGGGAGCCGGTCATTGCGGGGCGGCCGGCCACGTGGACGGTGAAATCGCTGAGGATGAAGTCGCGGTGGTCGGCCCAACGATACGAGGTGGCGACCATGGCACTCCGGCCTTCGTCCACCCAGTCGCCGATCAGCCACGCCAGTTGGCCGAGCTGCTCTCCGGCCGACGTCGCCGGCTGCTCGGGCAGGTCGCGGGCGCTGGCCATGCGCCACGCGCCGTCCTGCTTCACGTGGACGACCGTGTAGCGGTTGTGCTCGATCGGTTGGCCGGTCTCGTCGGTGACCGTCGAAGTCCCGTCCTCGACGGCCACGGATTGGCCGACGAAGCGGACGGAGTGAACGGCGACTGCGATGTGCGACTTGGGATGGGCCTGGAAGATCCCGGCGAATGCGAGCTCGATTGCCTCCCGGGTTTGGACGCTACTGCCGTTTTGATCGACGATCTCGCCGCTGGCGGTGAAGAGGGCGGCCACGGCCTTGGCATCTTTGGCGTCATACGCCTTGGCGAAGGCTTCCACCGCCTCCCGAATCGCCCTTTCGTCCTCCTTGAACGACTCTTGCGCGGAACGGGCGTCTGTGCCGGCAGCCGTTGCCGGCGGACTGGGCACTTTCCCTGGCTGAGCGGCCGTTGCGGCCGGCGTCGAGATCGCCAGGAGAGTGCCGACCACAAGGATCGCTTTGCGCATGGTGAGGACCTTTCATGGCAGTGCGCCGCGGGATCTGCAAGCAGCGCTTGGGATCGCAGCGGGGTTGTCGCCACCTGGCCGACGCGATTTTTCTGAGCGGCCGCCGCCACTGCAAATCGACGCCGCCCTCGCTCAGGCAAACTGTAGCTTGCGTTGCGGCGCGTGCAAGCGAGATTCACATCCGCGCGGCGACGGATCGCACGAGGCGCCGTGGAATCGGCCGTGCGCCCGCGAAAAGCGGCCGTTGAGGCTCACGGCCAACGGGCGCGTCCCTCCGCCCCAACTGGGGCCTCTTGCCGCGCCGAAGAGAATGCCGCGGAGAACTCCCTCTCGGTCTCCCGAGGGCCTTACGGTTCAACCGGTCCGTACTGCCGGGCGCCCCACTTCTTGAGCTTGCCCTGGCGCACCAATTCGTCCCACACGGCCTGCGGGAATTGCTCCGGCGGCGCGATCCCCACGATTCCCGACTCGCGGCCACTGCTCATCGGACCCGCTCCGATCCGCGACTGGTCGTCCAGCCGGGTCAGCTTCAGCCGCTTCCTAAAGGCCTTCATCGCAGCCTTGAGCTGCTCTGGGGTGGGGGCCTGGGGCTGGGGTGCATCGGAGGGGGACATGGAATACTCCTCGAGTTTGGTCGAACTACTGACGGCGTGGGGCACTCCCACTTCGGCGATTGTAGCACTCCGCGAGAGACACGGGCACCACGAGGCTAAATGGATCCGCGCTTTGAGATCGCCCGGATTCGCCACTCTCTCCAGTTTCACGGGACGCGATTCTGCGTTGTTTGCAGAGGCCCTGGCCCTTACAATGATGCTCTTGCCGTGCGAGTCGCGTTTGACGCCAACCCCTCTCAAGGTGCGGTACGGGCACTGGGCGTCGGCACGAGTTTGTCCGGGCCTGCCGCTACAACCCCTGTTGGGACAGATAGTTGGCGCTACACACCAGATCGGGCTTTCATGACCCGCAACCCGACCAACGTCACTGTCCTCGGCTCGACCGGCAGCATCGGACGGAGCACTTTGGAGGTGATCGCCGCATCCGGTGGGCGGCTCCGCGCCGTGGCGCTGGCGGCCCACACCAACACCGGACTGCTCGTGCGGCAGGCCGAGGCCATGCGCCCACGCTGGGTGGTGGCGACCGACACGGAAGCGGCCGAGCGAGAGGACTGGTCCCTGTTGCCCCCAGGCGTGGAACTGCTCGTGGGGCCGGAGCAGATCCGCCAGGTCGTATCCGACCCCGAAGTAGACATCGTGGTCTCGGCGGTGGTTGGAAGCGCCGGGCTGCGGGGGACCTGGGCGGCCCTGGAGGCGGGAAAGACGGTCGCCCTGGCCAACAAGGAGAGCCTGGTCGTTGGCGGCCCGTTGGTCACCCAGTTGGCCAAGCGGACCGGCGCCCGGATTCTCCCGGTGGACAGCGAGCACAGCGCGGTCTTCCAGGCCCTGCAAGCGGGGCGCCGCGGGGAGGTCCGGCGGATCATCCTCACGGCCAGCGGAGGGCCGTTCCGCCAGTACACCGAGCGGCAACTGGCAGGAGTGACGGTGGCCGAGGCCCTGGCACATCCCACCTGGGACATGGGCCCGAAAGTCACCATCGATTCAGCCACCTTGATGAACAAGGCGTTGGAGATCATCGAGGCCCGGTGGCTCTTCGATCTGAGGCCGGAACAGATCGACGTGCTGATCCACCCACAGTCGATCGTCCACTCGCTGGTGGAATACGTGGACGGGTCGGTCATCGCCCAGCTCAGCCCGCCGGACATGCGGCTGCCGATTCAGTACGCGTTGACGTGGCCGCACCGCCGGGAAGGAGTGGCCCGGAAGCTGGATTGGAGCGGGGCGATGCGTCTGGATTTTGAGCCGCCGGATTTCGAGCGGTTCGGGGCGTTGCGTCTGGGCTTGGAGGTGGCGCGGTCGGGGGGGACCGCCGGGGCGGTGCTCAATGCCGCCAACGAGACGGCGGTGGCTGCATTTCTGGCCGGTGAGCTAGACTTCTCAGAGATCGTCCCCGCGTGCCGGAGCGTGCTGGAAAGCCACCAGTTCGATCCCAATCCCACTTTGGAACGGTTGCTGGAGCTCGACTGCTGGGCTCGACAGGAGGCATTACGTTGGGTCTGTACTTGATGGCGTTTTCGTGGGCCGGCCTCGGCGCGACGGCGTGGGTCTGGACGAAAGTCCTGGTTGGCCTGGGGCTGGTGATCTTCGTCCACGAGCTGGGGCACTTCGTCGTGGCCAAGCTCTGCGGGGTGAAGTGCGAGAAGTTCTACCTCGGGTTCGACATCGGCGGGCTGAAGCTCTGCAAGTTCACCCGGGGCGAGACCGAGTACGGCATCGGGATCCTGCCCCTGGGCGGTTACGTGAAGATGCTCGGGCAGGAGGACAACCCCGCGCGGCTCCGCGCGGAGATCGAGCGGGCCAGGCTGCAACGGTCCGGCGGGGAGACTTCGGCCGAGGCGGCGGGGACGCCGGGGACGCCGGAGAGGGCCCCGTCGCCGCAGGAGATCGCGGCCGCCGAGCAAGCGCTGTTCGACCCGCGAAGCTACCTGGCCAAGAGCGTGCCGCAGCGCATGGCGATCATCTCGGCCGGCGTCATCATGAACGTCGTCTTTGCCTTTCTGGCGGCGATGCTCGCCTACGGCATCGGTGTGAAGGAGGCGGAGCCGGTCATCGGCGCGGTTTTTCCCGGTGCGGCAGCATGGCGCGCGGATCTGAAGCCGGGGGACCGCATCGAGGAGATGGGGGGACAGCAGATCGAGCGCTGGGAGGACGTCAGGAGGCGGATCACGTTGGGCGACGTGGCCCAGGGGGTGAGGATGCTGGTCCGGCGTCCCGACGAGGAGCAACCTCTGGAGATCACGGTCTATCCTGAGCGCGTCCATTTGGCTCCAGCCATCGGGGCCTTCTCGGGACTGACCACGACGCTCAGCGACGAGTATCCGGTCGAGCCCGGCTCGGCGGCTGCTTCGGCGCGGCCGAGATTCCAGGGCGGGGACTGCATCGTGAAGATCGACGGGCACGCGATCGTCACCTATCGGGACTTCCGCGAGCAACTGGCACTGCATCCGGACAAGACGCTGAAGGTCACCGTCGAGCGGCGGGTGAAGGAATCCGACGGCACAAGCGCAGCCTCCGGCCGTACCGAGGAGACTACCATGGAAGTGCCCCCCTCCCCGGTGCGAGATTTGGGCATGGTCATGGAGATGGGACCCATCACGGCGATCCAAGACGACTCTCCCGCCGCGGCCGCCAAGGTCCCGTGGAAGGACACGATCTTCACGATTCAACCGGGAGACGTGCTCCTGCGGATCGATGGCCGGCCGCCGGAGGATCCGACGTTCCTGCCCGAGTGGTTCCGCCGCGAGTGGTTCCGCCGACGTTCGGAGACTTCTCCTCAGGTCACGTTGACGGTGCAGCGTGAAGGCACGTCCGTGGACATCCCGGTGCGGCTGCGCCGCACGGACCGCTACGAGCCGCCTTTCCTCCCGGGCAATCCCTTATCGATTCCGTCGCTCGGAATCGCTTTTCAGGTCACTAACCGCGTGGCGCGCGTGATTCCGGGCGGACCGGCCGAAACGGCGGGCGTCAATCCCGGCGACGCGGTGGTGGCCGCGCAGGTCCTCATGCCCGAGCTGGAATCGGTCCCGGAGGGCGAACAGAAGGCGTTTAAGGAACTGGCCGAGGACTACAAGAAGGAGACTGAGTTTGGGGACGAGAAGCCCAACTGGCCGTACTTCTTCACGATCCTCCAGGCGGCGCCCGAGGGCAGCCGGGTGAAGCTGCAACTGGAGGACGGCCGCACCGTAACCTTGGAGCCGCAGGCGGCCAAGGACTGGTTCCAGCCCGGCCGCGGATTCCTATTCGAGCCGGATTCCTTCACGCGCACCGCCCAGTCATTTGGCGAGGCGGTGAGCCTGGGCGCGCAGGAGACCTGGGACTCGCTGACCGCGGTCTTTCGCATGTTGGAGAAGCTCGGCACGGGACAGGTCTCGCCCAAGGCCCTTGGGGGGCCGGTCGCGATCTTCCGCCTGGCGGGCCACGAGGCGTCCCGCGGCACCTCGAAGCTGCTGATCTTCCTGACGCTCTTGAGCGCGAATTTGGCCTTGCTCAATTTCCTCCCGATTCCCGTTCTGGACGGCGGTCACATGGTCTTCCTGGCGTACGAAGGGATCACCAGAAAACCGCCAAACGAGAGCGTGCAGGCCCATTTGACCTTTGTCGGGCTCATCCTGCTGTTGGCCCTGCTGGTGTGGGTGTGCGTGCTGGATTTCGGGGTCGTCCCGCGGTTCTGAACAGGTCAGAGCCAACCCGCCTCGCGATACCACGCGGCGGTCTGGCGGAGCCGTTCCAGGAGCGGGGCGCCGACCGAGAATCCCAGCTCGTCGATCGCCGCTTGTGGGGAGCAGGTCCAAGAGCCGGCCGTGACCTCGCGGGCCTTGTCGAGATTCAAGTAGAGCGGCCGTCGCAAGAGTTGTCCCGTCAGGTCCACACCGCACGCGACGGCCCAGACGCACCCCATGGCCACGGGCAGGTTCCAGACGCGGCGGCGTCCGAGGACCTCGCCGACCAGACGGCCCAACTGGCCGTAGTTGACCTGCTCCTCGGCAGCCACGAAGTAGACCCCGCGTGCGGCGGAGCGGGGCTCCGTACAGCCGGGCGGCGCCAGCCGCGTCCCGCGTTGGGCGGCTAAGATCAGGGCCCCGGCGAGGTCGGCGGCATGGATCAGCGAGTAGCGGTGGGCCTTCAACCCGGCGACCAGATGGACCCCCAGGCGATCCACCGTCTGGAAGAGCGTTGCCCCCTGGCGGTCCCACTCTCCGAAGACGATGGGCGGACGGAGGATGGTGATCGGGACCCGGTCGGCATACTGCCGGGCGCCCAACTCTCCCGCCCTCTTGCTCCGCCCGTAGTGAGAGACCGGGCGGAGCGGGTCGGTTTCCACGCGCGGGCGGTCCGCGGTGGAAGGGCCGGCCGCCGCCAGGGAGGAGACGGTGACCAGGACCGGCGGATTGGGCTGGCGGGCGCAGGCTTCCGCGACGTTGCGCGGCCCCTCTCCGTTGACTTGGTAGAATTGCCTGACGTGGAGGGCCTTAGTGCAGCCGGCGACGTGGTAGACCACCGCTTTGCCGGCGACGGCGGCGCAGAGGCTCTCGCGGTCGGCCACGTCGCCGTAGGCCGTGCTCAACCCCAGCAGCGCGAGCCGGTCGATCGCCGAGGTCTTGCGCACCAGACACGTCACCCGGTCACCCCGGGCAATCGCCGCCTGAGCGAGGTGAAACCCGATGAACCCGCTCGCCCCCGTGACCAGCACGTCCGCCATACCGCAGCGATTCCTTGGTCATGTAGTCCGGACGACCGAAACCCTATCCGCCGCACGCTCGGGGCTAGATTCTCGCACAACGGGCCCGGACGGGCAAGACGCGACGGGCGAGGTCGGCCCCCGCGGGCGTCCGGTTTGGCCGGGCCCGGCCAGCCGCCAGGCCCTTCGCATCGCCGTGCCTTGCCCACCCCCCACCGCGTCCTTTATAATGTGCGGCTCGGGAAAACAGGGCGGTTCAGATCATCGCGACGACGGACGGGTTTTCGATGTCTTCACTGGTGGTTCAGGCGGTCTCGACGCGCCGTCAGAGAAAGGACTTCCTCCTGTTCCCTTGGTCGCACTACCGCAGCGATCCCAACTGGATCCCGCCGCTGCGGAGGAACCAGGAGGAGTTGGCCGGCTACCGGGCCCATCCCTTCTACGAGCACAACGAG
>CAYGZI010000048.1:0-17069 GCA_964354245.1 uncultured Planctomycetaceae bacterium | reverse complement strand
TCCACTGCCACCCGCCGCACGCCACCGCCTTCGGCATCGCCCGCGAGCCGATCCCGCAGTGCGTGCTCCCCGAGGTGGAGATCTTCCTGGGCGACGTGCCGATCACGAAGTACGCCACCCCCGGCGGCGAGGAGTTCGCCTCGACGATCCTCCCCTTCGTCAAGAAGACGAACATCATCATCCTGGCCAATCACGGCACGGTCAGCTTCGGCGAGACCGTGGAAAGGGCCTACTGGTGGACGGAAATCCTCGACTCCTACTGCCGCATGTTGATGCTCGCGCGGAGCCTCGGGCGGGTCAACTACTTCAGCGAGCCGGAGGCAAAGGCCCTGCTGGATCTGAAGCAGAAGTGGGGTTACCAAGACCCGCGCAGCGATCTGAAGAACTGCGACATCTGCGCCAACGACGTGTTCCGCAACAGTTGGAAGGAGACGGGCGTCCACCACGCGGCCTTCCAGCCGCCGACCTTCTGCAACCGCCCGAGCGATGCCGCAGCCACATCCGCCGCAGCCAACCCGGGCGCCAACAGAAAGCCCGATCCCGACCTGGAGGCGCTCGTCCAAACCATCACCGACCGGGTGATGGCGGCGATCCAGGGGAGCTGACGCGACCGCGTACCACACCTGCACAGCCGAGGGCAGCTGTGCCACAGTACTTGGCCGGGCTGACGGCTTCACCCCTCCTTCTTGATGTCGAACGTCTCGCCGTCGAGGTCGAAGCCGGGGGGACTGACCGCGTGTTTTGCCGCGGTCGCGCCCGACGGTGCGCCGGCCGCCGTGGCGGTCTCCAGCGGGGCGGCCTTCGGGGCGCCGCTGCTGGGGCGCTTGAGAAAAGCCGTCCAAACCATTTCTCCCTTCGCGTCCCGGCATTGCAGTGCGGTGATCATCTCCCAGCCTTCCTGCCCGACCAGGTTGAGGTCGTTGACGAGGGTCGGCTCCGTCTTGCGGACCAGAGACGAGTATTCCCACCGCTGCTGGGCTTGCACCACTGGAGTCTTCATCGGACGTTACCTCCCGGAGTTGACAGTTGTCGGTTGACAGTTGTCGGTTGTCAGTTGTCAGTTGTCGGCATCGACTACCAACAACTGACAACCGACAACTGCCAAGGGTCACTCGCCGCACATCGCGGCCAGATCGCGAAGGTACTGGAGGGCCTCGTCCACGTCGGGCGTCTGGACCCCTTTCAGCCGTCCGGCCTGGTCGCACCGGGCCAAAAGCCTCAGCTCGTGGAAATCGTCCGAGGCCGCCAATCGCCGGTGCGATCGGGCTCCGATCGTTCCGTCCCGCAGGGCGTGGGCGTCCCGATGGTGCTCGATCAGCCAGGCCGTCCGCGGCGTGATATAGCCCTCCAGCGCCTCCAGCGCGGCCGGTATGTGCTCCTTCCGGTCGATCGCCTTGCCCACGTCGTGCAACAGGGCCGCCAGCAGAAACTCCTCGTCGTAGGGCGACTCCTCCCGGGCCAGGTCGAAGACCTGGAGACTATGATACAGCGCGTCGCCCTCCGGGTGAAAGCGGCGGTTCTCCTTGACCTGCTCGAGCGGCAAGAGCAGCATCCGGTACACGTGGAAGCGGTCCACTTTGCTCTGGGCCTCCAGCACCGCCTGCTCCAGGGGCGCGTCCGGATACTCGCCGGCCAGAAGCTTTTCGAGCTGGGCAATCGAGGCCCGCTCGATCGGCTTGCCGGTGATCGAGCTCTTGAAGACGAAGTGGGCTTTGTCGCTGGAATACAGGGTCAGCTCGAAGTCGAAGCGGTCCTGGACGTGGACGTGCGTGTAGTTCCGTTCCTCGCCCTGCTTGCGGACCCGCTTGCGCTCGACCTCGTAGACGATCCCCTCGGCCTCCAGCGCGGCCGTGACCGGCTCCAGGCTGTCGGTGAACAGGTGCAGGTCGATGTCCGAGCCCCGGCGCACGTGCCCGGTCAGGGTGCTGCCGATCAGGCGCGGGCGGAAGCTCTTGAGAATCCGCATCATGCGCAGGGCTTCCAGGCGCATCTCCCGGAGCATCTCGGTGCGGCGGTCGCCCTCGTGCATCCGCGCCATGACCTGGATTTCATCGCGGATTTCGCGATTGCTGGGCAGGTCGCCCGGTTTGAAGTCCGTCCCGGCGATCCGCCGGGCGGCCTTCACCTTGGCGCGGAAATACTCGGATTCTTCGCGGGTGTACATGAGCCGGGCCGCCTCCCAGGCAACCCGGCGACGCATCTTGTCGCGAGCCATTGCTCTTTGCGCCGATATCAAGCCCGTCAATGCGGCGCGGGGCATTCAACTCCTATAGTATACGGAGCAACGTGCGGCAACTGCAAGGCGGATAGCAGTCGTAGGGCCGGCTGTGCCGGCCGGAATCGCAGGAGCCGTAGGGCCGGCTGTGCCCACCGCGATCGCCTGGCCGGCAGAGCCGGCCCTACGGAGTGCCGCTACTTCGGCCGCTCAAGGACCATCCCGTAGTGGTAGGGCGGCAGGTCCACGAGCCCGGGCGTCGGGAGGCGAAAGCCGGCGTCCTCGGCCCAGCGGCGGCATTGTTCCGGACGAGGCCGGATCTCCATCGAGGGGCCGCGAGGCGTCGTCGGGTCGTAGTTCCAGTGCATGATCGCCAAGCGGCCGCCCGGCGTGAGCACGCGAAACGCCTCACCCAACAGCACTTCGGGACGCTCCGCGTGGAGGATGTTCAGTAGCATCGCGTAGTCGACGCACGCGCCGGGCAGGCCCGTCCCCTCGGCGACGAAGTCTCGCAGCAGCGTGCGCACGTTGTGAAGGCCCGCCGCTGCGGCCTTTGCCCGGGTCGCGGCGATCATCTCGGGCTCGATGTCGAGGGCGTACACGGTCCCGGCGACGATGCGCGCCGCCGCGATGGTGAACGTCCCGTAGCCGCATCCGAAATCCACAACGTCCCGGCAGGAACCGCTCAGTTGCAGCTTGCGGAGCACGGTCGGGGGATCGAAGAAACCCTCCCACGTCGCCTCCTCGGGCATCCCGCTCTCGCGCGTTTTCATCGTCCGCAATGCCTCTTTCGCGACGGCGCTTTCGTGTTTTCTCGCTTTCGTGGTTTCGTGATCTCCCCACTGCCTCGTGCGCCGTGTTATTATACACGGCGCCTCCAGCAGGAAAGGACTATTTCATGACTGGGTGGAACCGCACCGGGCTTTGTCTGGCCGCGTTTCTGGTCTGTGCCTGCGCCGTACGGGCGGGGGAAATCCCGACCGAGAAGACCCACGGGAACGTCCCGGGCATGGTCATGGTCCGCATCGAGCCGGGCAGCTTTATGATGGGGAGTCTCGACGGCGACTTCGACGAGCGGCCGGTCCACCGCGTGACGATCAGCCGGCCGTTCTGGATGTCGGCCACCGAGGTGACCAATGCTCAATATGAGCAGTTCGACCCCGGCCACCGCAAGCTGCGGGGCAAGCTCGGCTGGTCGAAGGAGGACGATGAGGCCGTGGTCTTCGTCACGTGGCACGACGCCGTGCGGTTTTGCGAGTGGCTCTCGAAGAAGTGGGGGCAGCCGTACCGCCTCCCCACCGAGGCTGAGTGGGAGTACGCCTGCCGCGCCGGCACGACGACGGCCTATCACACCGGCGACACTCTCAAGGACCCGTCGTTTCACAAGAACGTCGGCGAGAGTTGGTTCCCCGATCCGGCGCGGAGGGGCAAGGACGGCCCGGCGCCGCTTCACGTCGGGCGCACGCCGCCGAATCCCTGGGGCCTCTGCGACGTGCACGGCAACGTCGAGGAGTGGTGCCTCGACTGGTACGGCCCCTACGAGCCGCAGGAGCAGACCGACCCCGTGGGCCGGGCCGAGGGCGATTTCCGCGTCACCCGCGGCGGGAGCCATTCCACGGAACTCCGCTTTCTCCGCTCGGCGAACCGAATGGGGACGCTGCCGGAGGACTCAAGCTGGCTGATCGGATTCCGCGTGGTCTTGGGGATAAAGGGGACAGGTCCAATTTGCCGGGACGGCCCGCAGGGTGCTTCGCACAAATTGGACCTGTCCCCTTTTTCCCCGCTCGGAGCGAGAGCCGGTAAAGCCCAGGGGTTGCAACCCCTGGGCTTTAAGCCCCCGCAATCCCTTAACAGCAAAGGAGAGCGGCCATACTTCCGCGGCCCGCGACAATACGTGAAGGTCCCGCCGGGCTCCACCGGGCCGCTCTTCTCCAAACACAACCACGATCCCGCCATTGTCGATTGCCCCAACGGCGACCTCTTGGCGATCTGGTACACGTGCCTGCGCGAGCCGGGCCGGGAACTGGCGGTCGCGGCGAGCCGGCTGCGCTACGGGGCCGACGAGTGGGAGCCAGCCGCGCCCTTCTGGGACGCCCCCGACCGCAACGACCATGCCCCCGCCCTTTGGACCGACGGCAAGACCCTCTATCATTTCAACGGCCTGTCGGCCGCGGCCACCTGGGGCAATCCGGCCGTTATCATGCGCACCTCCACCGACAGCGGGGCCACTTGGTCCAAGGCCCGGCTGATCGCCCCCGAGCACGGGCTGCGCCATCAGCCGATCGAGTCTGTCATCCGTACCCGCGATGGGGCAATCGTCCTCCCTTGCGACGCGGTCACGGGCGGGAGCGGCGGCACGGCGCTGTTGATCAGCCGCGACGGCGGCCGCACCTGGCGCGACCCCGGCGAGGGGCAGCCCAAGCCGCAGTTCCGCGCCGGGGGCCGTGGGGCCTGGATCGCAGGGATTCATGCGGCTATCGTCGAATTGAAGGGCGGCCGGCTCATGGCGTTCGGGCGCGGCGATCCGATCGACGGACGCATGCCCAAGAGCGTCTCGTCCGACGGCGGCCGGGCACCATCCGCAGGATGGTCGTGGGAGTATTCCGCCAGCCCGTTCCCGCCGATCGGCGGCGGACAAAGGCTCGTGCTCCTGCGCCTGGCCGAGGGGCCGATCTTCTTCGCTTCATTCGCGCAGAAAATGCCGATCAAGGATGCGTCGGGCCGCGAGCGGACGGTCTCCGGGCTGTTCGGAGCCCTCTCCTTCGACGAGGGGGAAACTTGGCCCGTGCGGCGGCTGGTGACCGACGATGGCCCGCCGCGCGAGATCGACGGCGGCGGGAACACGGGGCGATTCATCCTCAGCCGGGATTCGGCCGAGCCCCGCGGCTACCTCTCCGTCTGCCAAGCGGCCGATGGAGTGATTCACCTTATCGGCAGCAAGCAGCACTATGCGTTCGACCTCGCTTGGCTGAAGGCGCCAGGCAAGGAGACAGGAGACAGAAGATAGGAGAAAGAAGTCGGTTCCCGCTGCGAGTGTGCGGCTTGCGGCATTCACTCCCTTTCGTGTGCCATCCTGCATCTTCTGTCTCCTGTCTTCTGTCTTCTATCTCCCTTCTTCCTTCGCGTCTTGGCGCCTTTGCGTGAAACCTACTTCAGCTTCTCGACCAATTCCACCTTGGGCGCGAGCGAGCGATCCTCGAAAAACCGCCGGGCGACGATCTGGTAGCCCTCGTGAAGAAGCACGTAGAGTCCGGCTTCGCAGCCGGTGCTCAGGTCCGCCAGAAGCTCTATCTGGGCAATCGCGCACGGGCCCGCGGTGGGCCGCTTCTCGGGCCAGAACCCCTGGCGAATGGATTTGAGCCCGGTCTTGTCCGTCACGACGAGCGAGATGGACTCGTCGTAGCGGTCCGGGGCCATGAGCGTGGCATAGTCCGGCACCCAATCGCCCTGGCGCCAGCCGAAGTGCGGCTGCGGCGACCGGCCTGGGATGCCGACGAAGTTGGGGAACGACTTGGTCAGCCGGTGCGGCCCAAACTGAGCGTTGATGGCCACCAGCTCCTGCTGGCCGGAGAGTTGGATCGGGCGGACCTTCTGCCGCAGCACGAAGTACGGTTGGTGCGAGGGGAACTCATAGAGCTGCTCGACGGCAACCTTGGCATCGGCCCACTTCACGCGGGCAATGGCCGCTGCCGGGCCCTGCGAGAGGAGCTCAATCCGCCCCGGCGAGTCCTCTTGCCGCACCTTGTGCTCGTCGATGTACTCGATGGTGCTGGTTTGGGGCTTCTTCGGGTCGTATCGGCTGAAGGCGCCGTAGGCGACGCCGAGACTCCTGCGCGCGTAGTCGCGGCCCGTCTTGGCCGAGCGGAACGTCGTCATCGTCCCTCCGGCCGCCTCGGAGAGCACGATACTGTATCGCGAGTTCTCGACTCGAAGCGTCCCTTCGCCGGTGCCGAGGCCCTCGGCCGCACAGCGGAGGTCGCTATCGGTTTTCGCTTCGCCGCGGCAGAGATAGAAGGTCCGGCCCGAGTGGGCCGGCACGTCGGCCAGGAACCGGATGCGGTCCTTTCCGTCCGGCTGCGATGGGACCGCTGCGTTGCCGTCCGTTCGCACTGAGCACGGCCGCGCCAAGGCGGGCAGCCGGATCGCAACGGGTTCTTTCTCCAGCGGCGTCGCGCGGGGATTGAACACCACCAGCGCCGCCGTCGCATCCGGCGGAGCAGCAAACGTCTTCGGCCGTAGCGCGATGAAGACTTCCCGCTCGATCGGCTCTTTCGTCCGCGGCTCGGGCAAGTCGATGCGGAGTTTCTCCGCGCGGAGCACGGGCCGGTCGGACGCGGCAAGATCGAGCGGCGCCAGCACGACGCGCCCGCTGGCGCCCTCCTCGACCGTCGGGAGCGGCACCGATTGGCCGTGAAACCAGAGCTTCGCACGCACCAACGGTGCGGTTTTTCCGTAGGGACTCTTGGGCACGCGGACTTCCAGTTGCGGCGACGCCGAATCGAGGACCGCCCCGGCCAACTCCACCTCGGTCGGCCGCAGCACGGTCAGCTCCCGCAACACCACCGCCCGACGATTGTTGAACCCCAGGCTCAAGTAGATCGTCTTGCGGCCCCAATCCGCCGTGCGCGCCACGGAGATCGGGAGCTGGACAGTCTTCGTTTCGCCGGCTTGGAGGTTGACTTCCACGGGCAGGCCGCTGATCGTCGGAATGACGGCCGCGGCCTGGATCTGCCCGCGGACCGGCTGGTCCGTCAGGTTGACCGCGCGCACGGGAAACGCCTTACTCTCACCAGGCTGCAGCTCCAGAGGCGGCGTCTCGACCCGCACGGGAGAAAAGGCAAACTGGTAGACGCCGTAATAGCGAAGCCCGTCGCCAGCCCGATGAGAACTCCCGGCGGCATCGACGTCCAAAGGGCGAAACCGTTGATCGTCGCGTGCGAGGACTACTGCCTCGCTAAGCGGCAAACCCTTGGCCGGGATATCGACGCGCAACTCCCGCGGTTGGGCAATGTCCTCATTGAACGCCACGACGAACTCCGTATCGCCCGCGCAGAGCCGATTGACCATGCAGTGCGGGCCGGCGGCGGCGCGGTGCAGCGCCACCCCGGCCCAACGGCTCACCAGCGGCAGCCAGTAGGATTCGGCCTGGATTTCGGAGAGCGGGCCGTTGACGTAGAGCACCTCGGAAGGACCGAGCGTGGCCAGCAAGTCGCGGGGAATGCCGGTCGCCTCGAGGACCGAAGCGGCCTTTGCCGTGCCGCCCTCCAATCGCATCCGCGGCAAGAGCGGCACGGGAATCGCGCCGCCCCGCGGCGGCGGGAATACGTCGCCGGTCAGCTTCACCGAATCCTTGGGCACGGTGTACTGCTGCTTACGCGCGTCCGCGGCGACGTTCGCCGTAGACCATTGGAGCCACTCCAGCGCGAGGTTGCAGACGCGCCCTTCGCCGGGATACTGGGCGGGGGCCTCTTTCATCGGCACGTGCGTCCGCGCGTGGCGGAGGTCCAAGCCGACCACCGGCGAGGAGCCGACCGCCGCAGCCGGCACGGGGACCTCCAGCCGGACTTCGCCGGCGGGCACGTCGGCCTTGCCCACTTCGCGCCCGTTGATGAGCACGGCGACTTGATTCGGCCAAAGCGCTCGCCCCACGATGCGCAGGACATGATCGCGGTTTGGGCTGGCCGGCAGGAGGAGCGAGGTCTCGCTACCGGTGGCCGGGGTCCAGCGGAAGGTCGATCGCGGGTCGCCCGGCTTGGCCAATCCGCCCCACGACTCGCGGTGGCTGAAACCGGACCGCAGGAACTCGTCGTCTCCTTCGGAGCCCACGTCAATAAAGACGTTCAGATCGGGCCCGGGCGCAACATTTGCCTTGGCCGGCGCCTCGGCCTGGCGCACACCGAAGATCGGCATCAGGCTCGGGTGGTGCGAGATCACGAGCCGCCGCTTGCCGCTCCGGAGCCACGTCTGGAGCACCGCGGCGATCGGCTCGCCCCGGCCGTTGTCGCCCAGGCCGCAGCCGTAGGCCGGCACGATCACCAGCTTGAAGCGGTCCAACTGCTCGGGCGTCACCATGCCGTCCGGCACCAGGTCGAAGGGGACGCACAAGCGGCGGAGCGTCTGGATCGTGTCGTACAGCTCCTCGTGGAGGCCGGCGCCGCTGGCGAACCGCCAATCGTTCAAGAGCAGCCCCACCGGCGCGGCCTTCTCGGCGTTGTGGATCGAGTCGAAGGCCAGCTTCATCAGCGTGGCGTAGAAGAGGTTCTTCTCGCAGTAGGTCTTGCCAAACTCGCGGCACGGCTCCAGGTTCGAGCCTTCCCACCATTCGTTCCAGGAGAGGTGCAGGAGGGCCTCGCTCCGCCGCGCCAGCGCCCCGACCCAAAAGCGGTCGAAGTGGAATGGCTCCGGGTGAAAGGCCATTCCCGGCACGCGGATGTCCCAGTCGTAGTAGTAGTTCTTGAAGTGGTCGAAGAAGACCGTGTTGTACTTGCGGGCGAGCGAGGCGAGGATGTAGCGTTGGGCGTCCTGGTCGTGCGGCTGATTGAAGATGCCCCCGTAGGAGTGCGGCCCGCCAAAGACCCGCACGAAATCGGCATACCCGAAGCCCATGTAGGGTCCGTACCCCACGTCGAACGAGGCCCGCATCCCCGGCAGCTTGAACTCCTTCTCGACCAGCCCGTTGAGCTTTTGCCACTCGCGCTGCCAAATCTGGTGCTGGTAGGCGATCGACAGGGCCCGCTGGTGTCCGCGCCCGGCAAGGGTCATCTCGATCTCGTCGAGGCTCTTGAAGCTGGTCTGCCAGGTCTTGTTCAGGGCGGCGACCTCGCCGTAGCGCCCGCGGAGGAAGCGGCGGAATCCGGCATGGTCCAACGTGGTCTTGGGCGAGCCGTTGCGGGCATAGACCAGTTGGAGCGGCTGGCTGTCGATTTTGGGCCAGACGGGCGACCGGGCGAAGTCGCGGAGCCACTGGTATACGTCGCGTTTCTCGGCGACGTTGCGGGCGAAATCGCGCATCTCGAAGTTCTCGCCGTCCTGGTAGTACGACATCCAGATGTCGTAGCCTTCCCGGCGGAGCGATTCGGCGGCCTCCATTACAATCGCCTCGCGCATCCGGCCGCCTTCGCCCTTCCAGTCGGGGGCCCAGTAGTCCATGAAGTGGTGCGTCAGTCCCCATTCGGAGGCGGTCCAGAGCGAGCGGCGGTTGTCGCGCAGGGTGCGGGAATCGTAATAGCCCTCCAGCGGCGTATTGTGAATGCCGCCGATCCAGCTCCCCATTTCGCGGTCGTAGTCCCACGTGTACCAATAGAAGAACACGTCGCCGATCCACGGGCGGTCGAGGGCCTGCGCGGGGCCGACGGCGGCGAAGAAGCCTGCGACGATTGCAGCAGCGATTGCGTGTCTCATGGCCGGTACCTCACACGGCGAATATAGCCGGCAGCGCGCCGGCGGTCAAACCGCCTCGGCGCCCTTGCCGCTGCGGCCGGCGACTCCTATAGTGACCCCATGAGCGCCGGTCAACCGCAGGTCTTCCGCGTGCTGCCCAGACAGGTGGACGAGACCGTCGCCCAAGCGCTCCGCCAGTGGTTGCCCGGCCAGTCGTGGTCCGAAGTCCGGGGTCTGCTCAAGGCCCGCCGGGTGATGCTCAGCGGCAACCTCTGCATCGATCCGGCCCGGCGTCTGAAGCTCCAGGACGTGGTCAAGATCCTCCCGCATCCCGCGGCGCCGCCTCCCAGGGAGATCGACGTCCGCATCGCCTACCTGGACCCGCACATTGTCGTCGTGGAGAAGCCCGCGGGCATGACGTCGCTCCGCCACAGCGAGGAGCTCCACTGGCCGGCCCGGCGCAAGCAGGTCCAGCCTACGCTGGACGAGCTCCTCCCGCGGGTCCTGGCCAAGAAGGAACGCATCCGGGGCAAGCGGTCGGGATCGCCCTCGCGGGTGCGGGCCGTACACCGCCTGGATCGCGAGACGAGCGGAGTGATGGTCTTTGCCCGCACGGCAGAGGCCGAGCGGGGCCTCGTGCAGCAATTCCGCCGCCACACGACCCAGCGGCGCTACGTGGCGATCGTCCACGGCCCGGTCGAGGCACGGACCATCGAGAGCCGCCTGGTCCGCGACCGCGGCGACGGCCGGCGCGGGAGCACGACCCTGCCGGACGCCGGCAAGCGGGCAGTGACCCACGTGCGGCCGCTGGAGAAGCTCGGCCGATATACGCTCGTCGAGTGCCGCCTGGAGACGGGGCGCACGCACCAGATCCGCATCCACCTGGCCGAAGAGGGGCATCCGCTGTGCGGCGAGAAGGTGTACGGCAAGCCGCTCCGCGGCAAGGCGATGGAGGACCGGAGCGGGGCCCCGCGCCTGGCCCTGCACGCGGCCGAGCTGGGTTTCCAGCACCCGGTCACCGGCGAGCCGATGCGGTTTGAGATGCCGCTCCCGCCCGATTTGGAGGCGTTCCTCGATCGCCTGCGGCGGGAGTCCTAGCGGCGGCCGGCGGCGACGTTGGATCGAGCCTTGAGCGGCGGAATCTCCGGCGTGCGGGCGATGGCTTTGAGCGCGGGTTTGCGCACGCCGAAGCGGTCCATCGGGAAGTTCCGGAAACCGAGCTGGATCGCGGGGGAGCCGTCCTTGACGCGGAAGTCGCCTTTCGCAGGGTCCACGAACATCGGGTCGCCGACGAGCGAGTTGGCGTCGCAGCCTTTGGCGGCGAACTTCGCGCGGTCGGCGTCGTTGGTGGTGAAGAGGTTGCGGTCAACTTCCTTGCCCCACTTCTTCAAGCCCGGCGACATGGCGGCGGGACCGTAAGCCCCCATCCAGATGTTGCTGGTCACGACGTCGCCGCTATTTTCAAACCAGACGTGCGGGTGGAGCGAGTTGTTGACGGCGATGTTGTTCCAGACCTTGCGCTGGAAGCCTTCGCGCAGCTTCAACCCGCCCGCGAGGAAAAGGTTGTTGTAGATCTCGTAGTTCGAGGAGCCGTCGTCGAGATCCACGTCCCAGCCGCGGTCGCATCGCCAACGGTTGTTGCGGATGACGTTGGGTTTCACCGCGTCCAAAAGCGCGAGCGAGGGCAGCTCGCCGGCGGGCGCATCCTTGAGGCCCCAGTAGCGGTCGCGGCCCCAGGAGTTGAAGCTGCCGTGGTCTCCGGTTTCGCGCACGGTGTCGAAGACGTCGCAGAACTCGATGACGTGGCCGCCAAACGTGCCTTCGCTGATATTGATGCCGGCGCGCGAAGCCTCGTAGATCGAGCAGTGGCGCACGGTGATTCCCATCGCCATCGAGACTTCCACGCCGGTGGCCTGTTTCTCGACCACCCCCATTGTGCGGATAAGGCAGTCCTCGACGAGGCAGTCCGCCGGGTAGTTGCCGGTCTGCGGGCCGGGCGTCTTGTCGATGTCGGCGTAGCTCTGGCGCTGGTTGTATCTAAAGAGCGGGTTGCGCACGGCCTTCGGGTCGCCGACCAGCGCCACCGCGCTGGCGCCGGTGTCGTGGATGTCGCAGCCGCGGACGGCGACGCGGCGGTTGTAGTTGTTGACGAAGATCGCATTGCCGCCCATCTGGTCGAACTCGCAGTCCTCGACCGTGCAATCCTCCGCGCCGTTGAAGAGCACCGCACCGCCGCGGTAGATCGTCCAATCGCTGCGCAGCAGCGGCTCTTTGGTGTCCATGAACGTCCGCGCCGCATGGCGGAAGGTGAAACCGCGCAGCGCGACGTTCCTGACCGGTTTCTGTTGTGAGCCGTTCAGCTCGACCAGGTGCCGCAGCCGGACGACTTCGACGGCGGCCTTTGCGATGTCCACGCCTCCGGGCGGTTTGTAGTAAAGCGTCGCCGTCTTCGCGTTGTGGAACCACTCGCCGGGTGCATCGAGCTCCTCGAAGATGTTCTCCACGTAGCGGTGCTGCGGGTGCATGCCCATCGGACGGTTGTTCTGCCAGCCGCCTTCGTAGGTGACTTCGCCGCGGGCGTTCTTGCCGGTAATGCGGTAGTGGTAGCCGCCCCAATGCGCGCGGTGCATTGCATGGATGAACCCGCCCGCAGGGTCGCTCCATCGGCTCGCGCGCTCCTTGCCGAACGCATCCGCCGCGTAGCCGCCGTAGGGAAGCACGGTCGGGTCGTAATCCGGATAGCGGGCCATGTGCTGGCGCCGGCCGTTGACGAAGAGTTGGTCGATTGCCAGGCTCGCCGGCGTCTTCGCCTGCACGATGCCGCCGCGATACGGCTCCCACTTCAGATCGAGCCTCATGCCGCCGCTGAGCACGGGTTTCTCGCCGGGCACAGCGGCAAAGGTTGTGCCGGTGTCTTCGGCGCTCAAGCGAATCGTCTCCGGCAGGTAGTAGACGCCGGTCCGGAACCAGACCGTGGCCTGCTGCCCGCGCGCGGCCTTCTGAGTCCGCGCCGGCGTGGCAAACGGCCTCTCCTTCGTGCCCGGATTGCCGTCGTTGCCGTCCGGACTGACGAAGTAGTCGGCAGCCTCAGCGGTCGCCACCGCAAACAGGACGGTCAGGAGTGCGATGAAGCTGAAGTTGGGAACCACTGGATGGATTCGGTTCATTAGGATTCTCACTGTGGGGCGATGGGATAGGCTTCTCGTAGGTTAAGCGCAGTCGCGGGCGCCGTCGCTCTTGACGCTTGCGACCCGGCGATTCTACTGCAAAGCCCGGCTGTTTGCCACCGATTCGGACAATTGCGTCACGCCACTTCGATGCCGGGACGGCCGGCCAATCGCGGCCATCGGTCAATCCAGCCCAATTGGCTCTTCTCGTGCCGGTGCCGTCCATCGAATCGGCCGGTTGCACCGTCCGCATCCCGCCGTCATAATCAAGCCGGAGGCGACCGCAGCGGTCGGGCCGAAGGAGTGTGTATGGTCATTTCACCTGTGCTTCTCGTCGCGGCAACGGTCGTCGTTGCGCAGGCGGAGCCTGCGCCGAGCCGTCCCCACGTCGTCTTCCTCCTCGCGGATGATCTCGGTTGGGGAGACGTCGGCTTTCACGGCAGCGAGATCAAGACGCCCTGCCTCGACCGGCTGGCAGCCGGCGGCGCCCGGTTGGAGCAGTTCTACGTCCAGCCGGTCTGCTCGCCGACGCGGTCCTCGCTGATGACGGGCCGTTATCCCATGCGGCACGGGCTTCAGGTCGGGGTGGTGCGGCCGTGGGCGCAGTACGGCCTGCCGCTGGAGGAGCGGACCTTGCCCCAGGCACTCAAGGAGGCCGGATACGCGACCGCGATCTGCGGAAAGTGGCACCTCGGGCACTTCGAGCCGGCCTACCTGCCCACCCACCGCGGCTTCGATCGCCAATACGGCCTTTACAACGGCATGATCGACTACTTCACCCACGTCCGCGACGGCGGGCACGATTGGCACCGGGACGACAAGGCCTGCTATGACGAGGGCTACTCGACGCACCTCATCGCCCGCGAGGCGGTCCGGCTGGTCACCCGGCACGACGCCCGCCGGCCGCTCTTCCTCTACGTGCCGTTCAATGCCGTCCACGCGCCGCTCCAGGTGCCGGGCGAATACGCGAAGCCATACGGGCATCTGCGCCCACAGCGACGGAACTACGCGGGGATGGTCGCCGCGATGGATGAGGCGATCGACCAGATTATCGCGGCCCTCCAACGGAAAGGCATGATGGAGAACACCCTGATCGTGTTCTCCAGCGACAACGGGGGGCCGTCCCCGGGCACGGTCACCAGCAACGGCCCGTTCCGCGCGGGGAAAGGCACTCTTTACGAGGGCGGGGTGCGCGTGGCGGCCTTCGCGGTCTGGAAGGGCAACATCAAGCCTGGCACGGCCGTCAACGAGCCGTTGCACATGGTCGATTGGTATCCCACGCTGCTGAAGCTGGCGGGAGCCCCGCTGGCCCAGAAGCTCCCCTTGGACGGCAGAGATGCGTGGCCGACGATCGCCGAAGGCAAGCGGTCGCCGCACGATGAGATCCTTCACAATGCCGCGCCCCGCAGCGGCGCGATCCGCATCGGCGACTGGAAACTCGTGATCAACGGATCGCGCGGCACTGCCGAGGACCCGCCCGACGCCGGCGGCGCCAAGAAAGCAGCCAAGAAGAAGGCCAAGAAAGTAGGGCCGGCTGTGCCGGCCGGCACAGCCGGCCCTACGCCTCAGCCTGGCGGGCGCGTGGAGTTGTTCAACATCGCCCGGGACCCCTATGAGAAGACCGACCTGGCCGGTCAATTGCCCGAGAAGGTGAAGGAGCTTCGCGCGCGCTACGATGTCTTGGCCCGGCAGGCGGTCCCTCCGAAAGCCGCGCCGGCATCGCCCGGATTCCGGCCGCCCAAGGTATGGGGTGAGAAGTAGCAGGGGCGAATCGAGTTGGGCTTGAAGGTGGCGGACGTGGAAGGCGCGAGCGTCCGGCCTGCGCCGACGCAAACGTGTAAGACGGCGTGCTCATCTTCGGAGCGTGAGGTTCACCTGGCGCACATCCATGACCGTCTTGCCGGGGATGTTCAGAGCGCGCAGCGTGAGCAGGCCGCGGCCTTCTCCGAGCCGCATGGCGCCGAGAATCAGCGTGCGGAATTCCTTCATTTGCGACTCGCCGGGTGGGCGCGCGACCGTGTCCTGGTTCGTGTAGAGCGGCGGGTTCCAGCCGGGGACGACCTTGCCGGTGAGGCGGCTGCCGCCAAACTCCAGCTCGACGGTCGAGCCGGCGTCGGGTACGGGGCACGTGTAGAGGATTTCCACGTCGTAGGCGCCGCTCGTGTGGACGGCGATGTCCCAGGTCATCTTGTCGTCCAGTCTCGTCCAGTTGACGAAATAGGAGCAGTTCGGCGCGCCCGCGCTGCGATACACGCCGCCGTGCGGGATGCCGTCGCGCGCGGGCAGCGGCGTGCGAGGGAACTCCACGTAGCCGACGGGATACGGGCGATCGTCCTTCGACTTGGGGAGCGTCGCGGCGCGCCACGCGGCCACGGTCTCGGCAAATTTCGCGGCGACTTCGGGCTTCTCCGCGGCAATGTCCTTTGTCTGGCCGGGGTCGGCAACCATGTCGAACAGTGCGCCCCGGGAATCAAAGCGGTATCGCTGCGAGCGCGCACTGACGGCGCCGTTCTGGTGCGAGAAGAGCATGCGGTCCGGCCACTCGCCCGCCTTGCCCACTAGCAGCGGCGAAAGGTCGCGTCCGTCGAGCGGCTTGTCGCCCACGCGAGCCACCCCGGCAAGCGCCGCGAGCGTGGGCAGCAGGTCGATCGCCCCCGCGATCTCGCGCACGCTGGTGCCCGGCTTGATCTTCGCCGGCCATCGCATGAAGAACGTGGAGCGCAGGCCGCCTTCGTCGGTCGAGCCCTTGCGGCCCTTCATCCCGCCGTTCCATCGCCACGAGTTCGGGCCGTTGTCGGAGAAGTAGACGACGATGGTGTTGTGGGCGAGCTTAAGCTCGTCGAGGCGGTTGAGCACCCGGCCGACGTTCCAGTCGAGGTTCTCGACCATCGCCAGGGCGCAGCGGGTGTGGGCAAGCTCCTCCTTGTCGCCGGCCTTGGCGCGCATGGCAATCGGCTTGTCCTTCAGTCGCCGCCAGAACTCCTCCGGCACGGCCCACGGCGAGTGGGGGGTGTTGAACGGCACATAGCAGAAGAAGGGCCTGTCGCGATTGCGCTCGATGAACTCGATGGCGTGCGCAGTGAAATCATCCGCGACGTACCCCTTGCCTCGCACCGGCCGGCCGTTGTGGTCCAACGGCGGGTCGAAGTACTCGCCCCAGTGGCCGGAGGTGAAGCCGTAGTATTCGTCGAAGCCCCGCGCGTTCGGGTGGTAAGGCCACTGGCTGCCGTTGTGCCACTTGCCCAGCGCGCCCGTCGCGTAGTCCGCGGCCTTGAACGCGTCGGCGATGGTCTTCTCGTCCGCGTTCAGCCGCTCCAGCCCGGTGGAAACGCCGCGCACGCCGCCCCGCGGATGATAGCGCCCCGTGAGAAACTCCGCGCGCGTCGGCGCGCACACGGAGCAGACGTAGAAGTGCTCCAACACGGCGCCGCCTCGGGCGAGGGAATCAATGTTCGGCGTCCGGAGGTTGGCGTTGCCGTTGAAGCTGTAGTCGCCCCAGCCGGAGTCGTCGGCGAGGAAGACGACGACATTGGGTTTGTCCGCGGCGGCGACGTAGCCTCCAAGAGTGCACAGAGACGCAACGAGAGTGGCAAGGCGTTTCATGGGTTGGCCGTGGTGCTGCGTTTTGGGGTACGGCTGTTCCTGACGATCCCACGCTTCCTAGAGACGCCACGGCTCGCGGTACGCGACGCTGAGCAGGCGGTCCGCCTCGTCGTCGCCGGCGAATTGCCCCGTGGCCGGGTCCCACCGCAGCTTGCGCCCGAGGCGGTAGGCGATATTGCCCAGGTGGCTCCAGCACGTCACCCGGTGGCCGATCTCGACGTCCATGACCGGCCGCCGGCGCGTGGCGATGCACTCGAGCCAGTTGCCCGAGTGGCTGTCGCTGCGCTCCAGATGGAGTTCATCGCTGCGGGTCGGCGAGAGGTCCGCCTGTCCCTGAGTGACTTTGAAGTCCCAGAAGCCGCTCAGCGTGGCCTGGCTGCCGATGAAATCCAGGTTCAGGCTGCCGCCGCCCGGCTGCTCCCAGACCATCGTGAACGGCGGGTCGGCGAACTCGTAGCGCACGCGCATCTCGACGGGCACGTCGTAGAGGTTGCCCGGCGCCTCTCGCCCGGCGGCCTCGATGGTCGCCGGGCCCGTGTGGTCCGCGCCCATGGCCCAAGAGACGATGCTGAACATGTGTACGCCGTTGTCGGCGATGGCGCCGCCGCCGTAGTCCATGAAGTAGCGGAAGGTGAAATGGCACCGGGCGGGATGGTAGGCGGCCCAAGGCGCCGGCCCCAGCCACAGGTCCCAATCCAAGCCGG
>CAYGZI010000047.1:0-17085 GCA_964354245.1 uncultured Planctomycetaceae bacterium | reverse complement strand
TTCACCCACCAGTCATTCCCCTCCTTGTTGCCCCAAGGGCCGTGAACGCTTACAATTCCGACAACCATTGAGAACCGCATTAGTTCCGACGTTACCACACTCATTTCTTTCGCATGATGCCCCAAGCATGCCAAGGCCACGGCGGCCGCTCCAGAATCGAGTAGCGTGTCCCCAGAGGCAGGCCGGTTCGGGTTGGAGAGTAGCCTGCTTGTCCCGGGCCCCTTGGCCGTGGCTCGGTGGCCCGTTACCCCGAGTGATCGGGCTTGACGCGGCACCCGGCAATGTGTATAGTTGATACACATAATGGAGGTGTACTATGCGCACCAACGTGGTGATCGACGACAAGCTGATGTCGCTGGCCCTCAGATCGAGCGGATGCCGGACCAAGAAGGCCGCCATCGAAACGGGCCTGCGGTTGCTGGTTCAGGTCCATAGCCAGAAGAAGCTCCGCGGCCTCAAAGGCAAGGTCGCGTGGGAAGGCGATCTTGACAAAATGAGAAGAGACTGAAATGGTCATCGTCGATACCTCCGCTTGGATCGAGTACTTCAGGAACGGTGTCTCCCGTGTCGTGGCGAAGGTTGACCGCTGTCTCGACCGGGACCTGGTGGGCATCGGCGACCTGGTGTATTGCGAGCTGATGCAGGGCATCCGTTCTCCGCGCCAACGTGCGGAGATTTCGTCCTTGCTCACGTCCTTGCCGCACTTTGACATGGTGGGGTTCCATATCGCCGAGAGGTCGGCAGCCAACTACCGGCTTCTGAGGTCCAAGGGTGTGACCGTCCGGAAAACGATCGACGTGCTTATCGGCACGTTCTGCGCGGAGCATCGGTTCCAGATCGTACACTACGATTCGGATTTTGACCTCATGGCACGCCACATCGGCTTAGACGTGATATAATCCTCCCATCCGCTTACCCCCAATCCAGGAGAACATCATGCACAAGTGTCTTGAACCTCTCGGAATTGGAATTCTCCGGCGGGCTGGGTTGGCATACTACCATGCCAAGACTACCAGTGTCGACGATTGCAGTGTGCCAAGAGACGAAGATTACCTTGTATGTCTATTTTATACAATTTGCCGGCGTCCTGATCTGAGGTAAGTGGCTCCACCACGACGCTATTGGGAAACCCTGCCAACGCCCATCCCGTCGAACTGGGGGGCTGACTACTCCCGCTACCCCTCGTTGGACGGGCCATCGCCCTATTCCCCTCGATACTTGGCTGGCCCTGGGGGTGCGCTGTGCCACTTCGCACGGACAACCGGAGTGGAACCGTTTCCCGATTCGGGGTAAATTACGTAATCCGCTGCGCACCCATAACTTGGGAGCGTTGGCACAAGCTCAGTAGGTTATGCTGAAGCATAACCTACGGCTACGGCTGATAGCTGACGGCTGAAACCTGATGGCTGAGAGCCGCAAGGAGGCGCTCATGTCGAACCGGCCGCTGCGTTTTGTCCATGCCTCGGACCTCCACCTGGAGCAACCCGCCTGCGGGTTGAGCGAGGTCCCCGATCACTTGCGGGAAGTCCTGGTCGAGTCTCCCTTCTGGGCAGCAGAGAGGCTCTTCGAGACGGTCTTGGCAGAGGACGCCGAGCTGCTCGTGCTCTCCGGCGACGTATTGGACCCGGAAAAGACCGGGCCCTACGGTCCCTTGTTTCTCGTTGCCCAATTCGAGCGCCTCGCCGAGCGGGGAATCGAGGTCTACTGGGCGGCGGGGCGGGCCGATCCGACGGCCAACTGGCCCGCTTTCGCCCCGCTGCCGCCCAACGTCCACCTCTTTCCCAGCGAGCGCCTGGAGCAGTTCCTCCACCAGCGCGACGGGGCTCCCGTGGTCCGGCTCATCGGAGTCAGCCGGCCGCACGGCCCGGTGCGGGCCAAGGACTTCAGTCCTGACCCAACCGGGCTGTTCTCGATTGCTGCGATCTACGGCAAGGCCAATCCCGAGGCGCTTCGTTCCCGCGGCATCGACTATTGGGCCCTGGGCGGGAGCCATGCCCGTTTGACGCCCTTCAGCTCGCCGCAAGTGGCCCACTGGCCGGGCAGCCCGCAAGGGCGCCGGCCCGAGGAGCCGGGTCCGCACGGCTGCTCGCTCGTGCATGTGGATGCGGACCGTCGGGCGCGGATCACGTTTGTCCCGTGCGACGTGCTGCGGTGGCACGCCGAGCAAGTGGCCATCGACCCGGCGGCCGGACCGAAGGACCTGGAGCGGCGCCTGCACGACCGCGCGAAAACTCTTCGCGAGGCGGCCCCGGGGATCGACCTGATGGTCTCGTGGACCATTGCGGGCGGGGGGCGTTTGGCTGCTCAGTTGCGGCGAGGGACGCTGACCGCCGAATTGCTTCAGGGGCTGCGGGGCCAATTCAGCATGGCGCAGCCGGCCCTCTGGAGCGTCTCGTTGACGGCGGAGGCCGCCCCGACGCTGCCCGCCCAGTGGTACGAGCAGGATACGATCCGCGGCGACTTCCTCCGCGAAATCCGCCGCCTGCAAGGAAGCGGCAAAGAGCCGATTTCTCTGGAAGCCCACGTCCCCGAGCCGCTCCGCAGCGGACAGTTGGCCCGTGCCGCAGTTCTCGAGGACGGGGCGGATCGCCGGCAGGTGCTGGCCGAGGCGGCCGCGTTGGGCGCCGATCTGCTAAGCGGGGAGGAACCCCTACCGTGAGAATCAACGCGCTGGAAGTGGACGGGTTCGGCGTCTGGACCGAGTTGAAGCTCGATCCTCTGTCGGAAGGGCTGACGGTCTTCTACGGACCGAACGAGGCCGGCAAGACGACCCTCTTGCAGTTCATCCGCTCCGTGCTCTACGGCTTCTCACCCGAGCGGCGCCGGTATCTCCCGCCGGTTCACGGCGGCAAGCCCGGCGGATCGCTTTGGGCGACCGGCCCGGGCGGAGAGTGCGTGATCACTCGCCACCAAACCCTCGACGCCGCCCGGCCCGGCGATGAGCTTCTGGTGTTCACGCCGGACGGCGCCCGGCACGGCGAGCCGTTGCTGAAGACGCTCTTGTGCAACGTCGATGAGTCGATCTTCAACAACGTCTTTGCCGTGGGCTTGCGCGAGCTGCAGGAGCTTGCGGTGCTCAAGGACACCGAGGCCGCGGCGCTGCTCTACAACCTCACGGTCGGGCTGGACAGCGTCTCGCTGGTCGAGGTGATGCGGGAGCTTGCCGGCTCGCGCAATCGCCTGGTGGACGCGGCGGGCGGGCCGTGCCAGGTGGCCGAGCTGCTGGCCCAGCAGGAGAGAATCCTCGCCCAGGTCGGCGAAGCCGAGGGACTCGGGCGCCGCTACGCCAGTCTGGCCGAAGACCGCGGCCGTCTGGATCGCGAGATTGCCCGGCTGGAGGACGAGAAAGGGCAACTCGGCCGGGAAATCCGCGTTTTGGACCTGGCCGTCGCGCTGGGCGATCGGTGGCGGCAACGCAAGCTGCTGGACCAGCAGTGCGCAGCCTTGGAGCCGGCCGAGAAGATGCCGGAAGGGGCCGTCGAGCGGTTCGGTGCTATCACCGCGGCCCTGAAGAAGCGGCGCCGCGATTGGGTCGAGGTGAAACGCCAGCGCGGGCAGCTCCGCACCGAGGCCGCGGGGCTGAAGATCAACGAGGCCCTGCTCCGAAGCGCCCCGCGCATCGAGGCCCTCCAAGAGCAAGAGCATTGGCTGGCCGCCCTCGAAACCCAGGTCTTGGAGCTCCAGACGGAAATCGGCGGGGCGGAGTCCGGACTCAAGGAGGAGCAAGAGCGGCTTGGGCTGGACCCCGGGGCGTGTCCCTCGCTGGCGCCCCGCTCCCTGGCGGCGATGCGCCGTCCGGCCCGGGCATTGCGCCGCTCGAGCCAGAAGCTCGAAGAGGCCCGCCGGCAACTCCAAGAGGCCGAAGCCACGGCCGAGGGCCTGTCCGAGCGGGTCCGGTCGGCACTGACGGTCCGCGGATACAAGGAGCTGGGCGAGGCGACGGACCGCGCCGGCGGACTGGTGGCGCAACTGCGCCGCCGCGAGCAGCTCGACGAGCGCGTCCAGCAGATGCACCGCCGCCACGCCGAGCTGGAGCAGCAGACGCAGGAGCTGATGGACCGCGAGATGCTGCCGGTCTCGATCATCATGGTGCTGGGCGGGCTGTTCGTGGTGGGCGCGATCCTGGTGCTGCTGAAGTTCTGGAAATGGGTCTCGCCGGCGTCGCTTCTGGGCGATTTGGGCTGGCCGCTTGCGCTGTTGGGGCTCGTGGCCATGGTGGCGGCCATGGCGGTCAAATACGTGATGGAGCAGTCCAATGCCCGGCAGATCGAAGCCACGCAGCGCCAGACCCGCCTGCTGCACCAGCAGATCCGCCAGACCCGCGAGGAGCGGGACGCCCTGGACCGGCTGTTGCCGGCCGAGGGCGGACCGGCCGCGGGCCAGCTCCATGCGGCGGAGCGGGAGTTGGCGGGGCTGGAGGAGATGGTCCCCTTGGATGCCCAGCGCAAGACCGCTCAACATGAGGCCGAGCACGCCCGCGAGCGCGTCCAGCAGGCCGAGGCCGATCTGACCGCGGCGACGCGCCGCTGGAAAGAGGCGGTCGCTGCCGCCGGCCTGCCCGCGGGAGTCTCGCCCAAGCAGGTCCGCCAGCTCGCCGTGCGCTGCCACCAGATAGGCCACTCGACCGACCGGCTCCAGCAGCGCCGCGAGGAGTTCCAGAAGCGGTCGGAGGATCTCCGCATGCTCTCCGAGCGGATCGCCCAACTGGCCAAGGAAGTGGGCGTGGGGCTGGAGGCCCGGTCGCCGATCGACCGGCTGCACGCCATGGCCGAGGAACTGGGGCGCGAGAAGGCCCTGTTCCAACAGCGCCAGGCCCTCGCCCGGCAGTCCCGCAAGCTCCGCCGCAAGCACACCCGGCTCGACTCGTTCTTGGCCCGGCTCAAGCACCGCCGGAGAATCCTTCTGGACGAGGTCGGGGCCGCGGACGGGCGCGAGTTCCGCCGCCGCGCCGAGTCGTGCCAGCAGGCCCAGACCCTGCACCACCAGCGCGAGCAGCTCGCCCGCGACATCCAGTCCGCCATCGCCGGCCAGGCCAGCGACGAGGAACTCCGCAAGCTGCTCGAAGAGGAGACCGTTGCGGGGATCGAGGCCCGGCGCGGACCATTGCAGTCGCGCCTGGGCGCCTGCGAGGCCCAGCTCCGGCAGCGTCTGGAAAAGCGAGGCCAGTTGGCCGAGCAACTCCGCCTGCTGGCCGAGGACCGCACCCCGGCCCTGAAGCAGTTCGAGCTGGCGACCGTCCAGAAGCGCCTCAGCGAGGCCGTCCACCAGTGGCAAGTCCTCGGGGCCACGGCCCACGTCCTGGAGACCGTGCGCCAAGGTTACGAACAGACCCGGCAGCCGGAGTGCCTCCAAGAGGCCTCCGCCCATCTTCGCCGCATGACCGACGGCCGCTACCAGCGGGTGTGGACGCCGCTGACCGACGACGTGCTTCTGGTGGACGACGCGGCGGGAAAGCCGCTCCCGGTCGAGCTGCTCTCCCACGGCGTGCGGGAGCAGCTCTTCTTGAGCCTGCGCCTCGCCCTGGCCGGCTCTTATGCCCGGCGCGGCGCCCAGTTGCCCATGATCCTCGACGACGTGCTCGTGAACTTCGACGCGAAGCGGGTGCGGGCGGCGGCGGGCGTGCTTTGCGAGCTGGCTGCCACGGGCTATCAACTCCTGGTTTTCACGTGCCACGAGCACATTGCGCGGATGTTTGAGGAGATGGACGTCGAGGTCAAGGAGCTGCCCGATCACGCGGAGTCGCGCCCGGTGGCTGCGCCGCGCAGGACGGAGCGCAAGGTGCGCAAGCGCAGGGCGCCGGCAGCGGGCGGTGTTGCCCGTGCGATGGCGGACGAGAATGTGTCTCTTCGTATGACGGACAGGAATGTCTGTCCTCCTTACGTGGTCGTGGTGGCGGCCGAGCCCCTGGAGCCGGCGGCTGGGCTGGCGACAAGCGAGGTTGCAGAGGAGCCTGCCCTACACACGCCCGAAGAGCTTGCCCCTTGGGAGGAAGACGAAGGCGAAGCGGCCGAACCCGAGCCGGCCGACGAAAACCTCGACGAAGAGGACGATGCGGAACAGTCCGTCGAGGAGGGCGGCTCAGGAGGGGCGGAAGCCGCCTAATCGCGGCGGAACTCGAATGTCGAAATACAAATGACGAAGGAATGACGAAGCACAAAGCCCCAAGGAGCGTAACTGGCACCACGAGTCTCGTGCTTCGTCATTCAGTATTCGACATTCCTTCGTCATTCGTCATTCGACCTTCGTCATTTCCCCGCTGTTTCCGCTGCCGCTGCGCAAGCCTCCGGTACCGCCGGCGGGTCTCCAACATGAGCCAGGCCAGATAGAGGTTTCCCCCCAGGGACCCGCAAAGGGCCACAATCAAGGCCAGTGGTATCCACGGCTGCGGCGTCCCGGCCCCTTGAGGCCCGCCCTCGCCTTGCTTGCCCGACTTGTCCGCCGTGCCGGCGCCCTGAGCCGAGGGCCCGGTCTTTGATCTGGCGGCCTTCTTGTCCTCCGGGCGTGCAAGCCAGTCCGGAGTCGCGGAGCCCCCCGAACCCACGCCTCGGCCGTAGACCCACGGGGATTGCACTGGGCCGCGCCGGCCCACGTCGGACGACGGCGCGACGGAGCCCCGCGGCGGGGGCTCCTCCTTGGGCAGCAGATCCTGCCGGGGTGGAAGCAACCCCATGCCGTATTCGATCCGATAGCTGCGGATGTTCTTCATCTGCGACGGAACGTCGCTGCGGATGACCCGCTCCACCCGAAACTGCTCCAGATCGTCGGCATCGAGCTGAATCACGTACTCCACGGACCGGTCGGGCCCCACTTCCCAACCGACCTTGACTCCCAGGAGCCCCATCGTCACCCCGAGGATTGCCGCATTCATGGGAGATTCCCCCAAAAAGGCGCAGGAACAGAACGCTGTAGTAAGAGACCGGGGAGATCACGAAAGAACGAAAGGACGAAAACACGAAGAAGCCCATCGCGAACAGCCTTGGGAGACCCGCCTGGCACGCGGTCTCCCACCGGTCGCCCTTCGCCGCTTTCGAGGTTTCGCGCTTTCGTGGTCCTCTTGCGATCCGGCTCGCATGGAGCCCAATTCCCTTGCCACGACGTCAGAAAAAAGCGCGACTCCATGTTAACCGGCGGCGGGCGGGAAGGCAAAGACACTATGCGGAGGCCGTCGGAGAGGGGTCGGCTTGCACAAAGGGCCCGGGGCAATCACAATCGCGTCAGGAATCGCTACTGGGGGTCGGAAGTCTACTTCGGCCGGACGACCGTGACCTGCCGGAGAACGATTGGCCGAAAAGGACTCCCGACCCCTTGGCCTTGCAGTCTGCACCGCACGATGCTGTCCCCCACCGGAAAGAAATGGGTCTTGCGGGCCGCCACGCTGGCAGTCGTGGTCCTGGTGGTGTGGTTCGTCCAAGGGACATTGGCCAAGGCGTGGGAGGAGTTGGACCAGTACCCGTGGACCGTGGCGCCGGGCTGGGTAGTTCTATCGGGTGGGGCCTATTTGCTGGCTCTGTTCCCCTCCGGGCTGTTCTGGTACTTCGCGCTCCGCCGGCTTGGGCAGGACGCGGGCTTCGGCGAGGCCATGCGGGCCTACTACGTCGGCCATTTGGGCAAGTACGTCCCGGGGAAGGCAATGGTGGTCGTTCTTCGCACGGGGATGATCGCCGGCCATCGGGTCCATGCCGGCATCGCCGCCGCCAGCGTGTTCCTGGAGACCCTCACCTGGCTTGCCGTGGGCAGCTTCTGGGCAGCGGCCTATCTGGCCATCTCGCTAAGCCTGTTACGGGGCCAGCACCTGGCGTTTTGGGGAGCCATCGGCTTGATGGTCTTGGCCGGACTACCCACCTTACCCCCGGTCTTCAAGAGGCTTGCACGGCTGGCCGGGATCGGCCGGTCCGATGCGGCGGTTGCAGAGAAACTCAATCGCCTCAACTATGGAATCCTGTTTTTCGGCTGGATGGCAATGGGCCTTGGGTGGGCAATCATGGGCTTCAGCTACTGGGCAACGCTGCGGGGAATGGACGTGCCGAGCGCCGATGTGCTTCAGGAGATGCCACTTTGCAGTGCGAATGTGGCCTTGGCGACGGTGGTGGGATTCATGGCGATCTTAATCCCCGGAGGAGTGGTGGTTCGGGAGGCGTTGTTAGGGGGTTTGATGTTCCCCTACTTAACGGGGGTCGTTGAAGACGCGGCATCGAAGGCCTTAATCAGCGCCCTCTTGTTCCGCGTGGTCTCTGTGGTGTCGGAGGTCCTGATTTCGGGTATCCTATATGTGGGTGGGATGCGATGGCGCAGGGCCTCGCCGCCGCAGCCCGAGTCCCCAGCCCCTAACCCCTAGCCCCTTAAGTCGCAACTGCGTCAAGGCACCTCGGTCATGCTTTCGCTCGTGATTCCGGTCTACAACGAAGCGGAGGGCCTGGAGATTCTCCACCAGGAGATCGACGAGGTGGCCGCCGCGAATCGCTACGACCTGGAAGTGATCTACGTGGACGACGGCTCCACGGACGGGTCGTGGGAGGCGATCGAGCGGCTGGCGGCCCGTGATCCCCGCGTCCGGGGCATCCGGTTCCGGCGGAACTTCGGAAAGGCGCCTGCCCTGAGCGCCGGCTTCGCCGAGGCCCGAGGCGACCTCATCATGACTCTCGACTCCGACCTCCAGGACGACCCCCACGAGATCCCCCGCTTTCTGGAGGAAATGCAGGGCGAGCTGGACGTCGTCAGCGGCTGGAAGCGGGTCCGCCACGACCCGTGGCACAAGGTCATCCCCTCCCGAATCTTCAACTGGATGGTCAGCCGGATGACGGGCGTGAAGCTCCACGACCATAACTGCGGAATGAAGTGCTACCGCCGGGAGGTCTTCGCCGAGGTGCGGCTCTACGGCGAGCTGCACCGGTTCGTGCCGGTCCTGGCGGCCGCGCGGGGGTTCCGCGTGGGCGAATTGGAGATCACCCACCGCCCGCGCAGGTTCGGCCGCTCCAAGTACGGCGTGCGGCGGATCGTCAAGGGCTTCCTCGACTTGCTCACGGTCAAGTTCCTGACCAACTTCACCCACCGCCCGCAGCACATGCTCGGGACCGTGGGCATAGCGTCGTTCTTGCTTGGCGCCCTGGGCTTGCTGTACTACGCCGGGTGGTGGGTGGTCTCCCGGATGGTTCCCGGGATGGAGGAGCTGCAGCTCCAGACCAAACCGATCGTGTGGTACCTCCTCGGGCTGCTGCTTTTCGGCGGCCAGTTGCTCTCCATCGGCATCCTCGGGGAGTTGATCACGGCCTACCACGAGTACCGCATTCCCACCTACTCGATCCTTACGCGCACGCGCCCGAAGCGGACCCGCGAGCCGGACCTTTCCGGGCCCGACGTTCCGGCCGGCGCGACGGACCCTCCCAACGATCCCCCGGTCTCCAGCCCATGAACTTGCCCGCCGACGCCGCCACTGCGCAGCTCCGCCGCAACGTCTACTGGATCCTCATCGTGGCCAGTGCCGGGATGATGATCGGGCGGATCTTGGCGGTGGATTCCGTAGACATGCTCGGGGTCGAAAAGCAGAGGCTTTCGCAGGAATTGGCGAGCGTTCGCAAGACGCTCGAAAAGCAGGGGTTGTCGCCAGAGGACATCAAGCAGGAGTTGAAGCTCCGCGAAGAGAAGTGGCGCGACGAGAACCGCCTGCGACGGCCCTTCCTCAGCGCCAACGACCGCAGCCGCTGGTGTACGGTGCGTGCGCTGGTGGAGCCCGAGATGCGCGTGGAGGGGTTCCCTTACGCCATCGACAAGGTGATCACGCCGCTTTGGGACACGATCGACAAGGTCAAGCACGATGACCACCTGTATTCCAGCAAGCCGCCGCTCTTGGCCACGCTCATGGCCGGGCCCTACTGGGTGATCCACCAGGCGACCGGGGCAACGCTGGCGACGCACCCTTATGCCATCGGGCGATTCATGCTGATCCTGGTCAACGTGCTGCCGCTGGTGGTGTGTCTCTGGCTCTTGTCGCGGCTGGTGGAGCGGCTCGGCACGACCGACTGGGGCCGGGTCTTCGCGATAGCCGCGGCGGCCTTCGGCACCTTTCTGACGACCTTCGCCGTGGTCATTAACAATCATCTCAGCGCGGCCGTCTCAGCCACGGTGGCCGTGTATGCGGCGGTCCGGATATGGTTCGACGCCGAGCGGCGATGGCACTACTTTGCGCTGGCGGGCTTCTTCGCGGCCTTTGCCGCGGCCGACGAGCTGCCGGCCCTCTCGCTCTTTGCCGCACTGACTGCGGCCCTGCTGTGGAGAGCGCCGCGGCAGACGCTTATCGCATACGTACCCGCGGCGATGGCGGTTGCCGTGGGCTTCTTCGGAAGCAACTGGGCTGCCCACCAGAGTCTCAAGCCGCCTTACATGCACCGCCGCGCAATGGTCCTGGAGCCGGTGGACAAAACACTCCCCCCCCGAGTCAAAGAAGCGGTGCGCGAGGCGATTGCCGGGGGTCGCGGCCAAGCGCTGAACGATACACGCCCAGAGGCGGTGGAGAAGGCGATCCAGACGACGGTGAAAAACGCGATCAAGGGCGTGATCGTCGAAGCGGTGAAACACTCGGGCAGGGTTGCTGTGTGGGAAACGATCGAACAGCCCGTGAAAGAGGCGATGAGCGACGCCCCCGAAGCGTTTGACAAGAAGGAGATCGAGGACGTCGTGAAGGCGAGTGTGGAAGAAATCGACAAGGAAACGCCGCGGCCGGACAACTGGTATGACTACGCCTACGATTCTCGGGGCAGGACCGTGGACAGCTACTGGCGCAGCCCGAAGGGCATCGACGCTGGCGAGCGCTCACTGGCAGTGTACGCCCTCCACGCGCTGGTCGGGCACCACGGGGTCTTCTCGCTCACCCCCGTATGGATCCTGAGCCTTGTGGGATTGGTGCAGTGGTTGGCCAATCCCGGCGACCGGCGCCTGCGCGAGCTGGCGATCTTGATTGCGGCGGTTTCGTTGGCGTGCCTGGTGTTTTACGTGGGGATGCTCGGCGAGCGGGACCGCAACTACGGCGGCATGACGAGCGGCTTCCGCTGGGTGTTTTGGCTGGCCCCGCTGTGGCTTCTGGCCATGCTGCCCGCGGTCGACGTCCTGGCAAAGCGCTGTTGGACACGATGTCTGGCCCTGTTGCTGCTGGGCGTCTCCGCCCTTTCGGCCAGTTATCCGACCTGGAACCCCTGGACCCAGCCGTGGCTTTACGATTTGTTCCAATGGCTCGGGTGGATATCCGCGTGACGTGATTTGCACTGCGACCAACGCGCGGCATAAGTGCCGCGGCTAAACAACGCGCTCAGAGTCTACTGACTACCGTCTACTGACTACTGTCTACTTTCCCCTGCCGCGACATGCAAAAACGAACCGTCCGCACCGGGATCGTCGGCGCCGGCTTCTCCGCCACCTTCCACTTTGACGCGATCGAGAAGGTCCACGGGACCAGCGTGGAGGTCGTGGGCGTCTACGCCAAGGACGCCGCGCAGGCCGCCGCGTACGCCCAGGAGCGAGGCATCCGCCACTTCGAGAGCCTCGATTCGCTCCTGGACGCGGTGGACGTGATCCACGTCTGCACGCCTCCGGTCAGCCACGAGCCCATCGCGATCGCCGGCCTCCGGCGCGACAAGTTCGTCGTCTGCGAGAAGCCGCTCACCGGCTACTTCGGCGACGGCTCGCCGGATTTCCATTGGGACCGGGCCGACATGCAGGTCGCGCTGGATTCTGCCCTGAAAAGCGTGGAGCGAATCCTCGAGGCGGAGCACGCTAGCAAGGGCCGGCTGCTGTACGGCGAGAACTGGGTCTACGCGCCGTCGGTGCAGAAGGAGCGGGAGATCCTCGAAAAGACCGGCGGCCAGATCCTCTGGATCCACGGTGAAGAGGCCCACAGCGGCTCGCACTCCGTGGACTACGCCTATGCGGCCCGCTGTGGGGGCGGAGTCTTGATCGGCAAAGCCTGCCACCCGCTCACGGCCGCGCTCTATCTCAAGCGGGTTGAAGGCCGGGCCCGGAGCGGCCATCCCATCCGGCCCAAGACCGTTTCGGCACGCACCCATGCGATCACGCGGCTGCCTTGTTTCCGCGACGCCGGGCACATCCGCACGGACTACTACGACATCGACGACTTCTCCATGATCCACGTCGAGTTCGACGACGGCACGATCGCCACCGTCTTCGCCTCGGACATCGTGCTGGGCGGCATCCACAACTGGCTGGAGGTCTGCGCCAACAACCACCGCACGGTCTGCAACATCAACCCCAACACGGCGATGCAGACCTACAACCCGCGGGAGGAGTATTTCGACGACATCTACGTGGTCGAGAAGATCGGCACCAAGCAGGGCTGGGCCTGCACCTCGCCCGAGGAAGACTGGTTCACCGGCTACCCGCAGGAGATCGAGGCCTTCTATCGGACGATCGCCTACGGCGAGCCGTTGGAGAGCGGCAGCCCGCTGGCCGCCGACGCGATCTCGACGATCTACAGCGCGTATCTTTCCGCCCGGCGCCGCGGCGAGGCGGTGGAGGTGAAGACACTTTAGCAAAGCAGCGAGGGGGATCACGAAAGCACGAAAACACGAAAAGACGAAAGGGACGGCAAATGGTCGCAGGCAATCCGATCGTTCCTCGGTTCCTTTTCGTACTTTCGCTCTTTCGCGTTTTCGTGATTTCTCTCCTCTCCTCGTATGCTGCCGCGATTGCCGCGAGTTCGCCACTCGTGGCTGCCGAGCGGGCCCAATCGCCAGCGACCGTCCGCGTGGCCGCCGTGCAGTTTATCTCCGCGTGGGCCAAGCCAGCGGAAAACCGCAAGGCCCTTGAGCCGCTGGTGCGCGAGGCGGCCAAGCGCGGGGCGAAGATCGTCGTCCTGCCCGAGACCGCCGTGACGGCCTACATGAGCCACGACCTGCGCCGCACCTGGCAAGTCGATGCGAAGCCCCTCACGCGCGGCCTCCAGGGCGTCTCGCCCGAGGGCCTGGCCGAGACGGTGCCGGGAGAATCGACGCGCGTCTTCGGCGCGCTGGCCAAAGAGCTGGGAATCTACCTCACCGTGCCGCTGGTCGAGGTCGATCCGAAACAGAGGAGGCACTTCAACACGATCGTGCTGGTCGATCCGCAGGGCCGGATCGCGCTGCACTACCGCAAGCTCAATCCCTGGCCGTGGGCGGAACAGGGCTGGGCGTCGCCGGGCGACCGCGGCCACCAGTTCCTCGACACGCCCTACGGCCGCCTCGGGTTGCTGGTCTGCTACGACATCAACTTCGAGCCTCCCAAGCTCAAGACCAACCGCGTCGATCACCTGCTCTACTGCATCGCCTGGGTGGACGTCCGCGGCAGCACGTGGTTCAGCAAGCGTCTGCCCGAGATCGCCAGGCAGGCCGACGTCAACATCATCGGCGCGAACTGGTCTGTGCCTCAGCGCCCCCAGTGGTACGGCTTTGGCCAGAGCCTGATCGTCCGCCGCTCGGGCGAGGTGGTCTCGAAGGTCAAGAGCGACTTGGCCAGCGAAATCATCTACGCCGATCTGCCGATCCCGGTCAAGAAGCAGTGAACGGGCGGCCGGCCTTGGCGGGATGGTGCAGAGATGCGGCTTTCAGACCATTTGCACTTCCACGGGGATACTCGCTCCTCGCTGCCGCTGTTTCGCGGACAAATAGTTGAGCCGCTCGAAACCGATGACCCGGCCGCGCCGGTCCTTGACGAGCACGACGTCGTCGTCGGACTCTTCGCAGACGAATTCCTTTTGGGGATCGTCAAACCACACGCTGAGCGTGTTCCCCTTCTTGTCGTAGTAGACTCTCAGCTTGTCCATCGCTCCTTGCCTCTCTTTCGCTCGTTCCGAAGCTCGCGCTTCGCAGCGCACTCTGGCGAAGATGTTCTTCGCGTGCCCGGGTACCGTGCGCGGGTCCTACGCGCTATTATGACGCGAAGCAGAGCTTCCGGGAAGGGCGTTCCCAAGGCGGACCTTGGGAACCAGAGGAAGGGGACTTCACTGCCTATCGCGGGCCTCCTGGAATATCAGTGATGTCCGCTTTTCCTGCCCCGGCGCGGAGGTTCGCCAGCGCGGGCGCCGTTCATGCAGCCAACTCCTTGCGGATTTGCTCTCGCTGACTCCAAGGGATGGGCCGCACGTCGTAATTCCGGAGCGCGTCAAGAACGGCGCTCGATATCGGCTGCTCCGTGTCATTGAGGAACGCATATGCCTTCGCGTCGGTGGGCCGCACCTCCTTGGTGTCGATCCATGAAAACGCGGCCACTTGCGCCGTATCACGGCTGGGGCGGTTGATCGTGTTGAGAATTCGCTCCGGTTCGCCGCGGGACTTGGGAATCACGAAGTCGAACACATGATCGAAGCCGCTCTTGCCGGCGAACTTGACATTGGGGGTATACCGAATCTCATGCTCGTCGAGCCAGGTCACTACGTCCTCATAGAACAGGCTCGCCACCGTTGGCGCCGCCAGGTAGAACATGTCGTTCACGGCCAGCATTGCCTGCACCAGATTGTGCTTGCGCAGAGGGAAGTTCTCCGGCGAGGCCTGGGTCTCCAATGCCTTTTGGCGCAGTTGTACGCCGAACCCATTCAGTGTTACCTTGAGTAATTCCCCTCTCTTTTCGCTGTCCAGCTTGCAGCCGGACTCTTCCAAGTCGTTGATGGTGAAGCCGTCGTCCGTTAGCAAAAACCCGCCATCCTGTCTTTTGGCGTAAATCTGGATGCAATCGTTGTGTCGGTCGAGATAGGGCGTGGTAATCTCGACCCAGTCGTCGATCTGGCGCAGCTCGGTGCGGTCCTTGAGCCAAGCCAGGTAATCGTCGAGCAGGCGCTGGATTTCGTAAATCATGTGAAGAGCCCTCGATCGATGTGCGGCGGCTGCGTGATGTTGCAGTATGCCATGAAGTGTGCCAGCGTCTCCCAGGGGTTGGATGGATCGGGAAAGCGGTCCAAAGGAAGGGGCACGGCCCACTTGTCGCCGTACCCTTCGCGGTACAAGTGGAGGTGCGGGCAGCGGACCTCGGAATCATCCGGATTGCGGTGCGGCGCCCCGGCCAAGTCGAGGCGCACGAGCACCACGACGTGCCGCGCCCGGTTCTGCATTTTGACCTTCGCCAGGTCGATTCGGCCGCGACTAATGTCGAGCAAGAACGCTTCTCGCTTGTCCGGCGAGTGCAACGGCAGAACGAGCGATTGGCCGCCCATGGGAAAGATCTGCCGCTCTTCACTCGCGCGATGCTTCTCCATCGCGATCAGGGCGTCTGCTTCCGGTTGGCTGAGGTTCGTGTCAGGCACCAGCGACACCTGTTATGGGGACAAGTTTCCATTGGTCTACAGTTGCCGAAGTCAGCCGAAGGTAAGTCTACTCCGACGGGGAGTTCGTCTCAAGCCCGATTGGCGATTGGTTCCCTCTGGTGGGTTGCCGGGGCGGGAATCGGCATTCGGGGTGGGGCGGTCTGCCAGAGGAGGGCGACTTCGTCGGGCGTGAGGCCGTAGGCTTCATTGACGAGGTCGCTGACTTGGTTTTCGAGCTTCAGGGCTTCGGCGGCAAGGGCGCGGGAGGGTTCGATGGATCGGGCGTATTCGGCCCGGAGGTTCGCCAGCGCGGCGGCGGATAGGGGCTTCTTCTTGCCGCGGACCTTCCTGACTTGCGCAACGAAGCAGTCGCAATCCAGGTCGAACGGCGATTGCAGCTTGAGGGTGGGCTTCTCGACTTCGTGTTCCACCCGAAGCCAATCGAGAATCTGCCGCCGGGTTGCCTGTTGCGTCCGGGTGATTTCGACAAGCCGGCCGACAGCCGTTTCCGTTTTCGTCCGAACGGAATCGGTCGGTTGGGCGATGGGGAGAGTCTCCATGAGGAAGGCGACGGGGGAGAGGGCTTCGTCTTTCATGTGGGGGAGGTATCGCCAGTTGTGCCACCACATGAGAGGAGAGTTGAGAGCGGCCAAAAGGTACGCGTCGGCGGACGCGATGAAGAACGTTTTGTTGTTGCCGTATTGCCCGGCGGTGTCCAGGGCGTAGCCCGGGTGAAACTGGATTTCCTGATAGACGATCTTCGGCTTGTCGAATTCATCCCAATAGGCACAAGATCGCAGTTCCCACCAGTGACGGCCCTTGTCTTGCCGCTTGCGCAGGGCGTCTTCCATCGGCTTGAATCTCGCGTGAATGCTCGGGTAGGTCTTCCGAAAGACCGCTTCGGCCCTGTCACCAGCTTCGGACCAAGGCCATGAGTAGTCGCCACTCGATTTGAGAGCAATCATGCACAAGCCGCCCCAGTCAGAAACCCACCGGTCAACATCCTGCCCGCGAACATACGGCTTTGTCACTCCGGCGCAACTCGGATCGGCGGCAACAAGCGCGTTGCGTGTTTCCGTGTCGATTAGGAAGGCTTCGTTGAAGGCCGTCTTGATGCCAACATAGGGCTTCGTTCCAACATACTCGGCAAGCGGGACCCCATTTGCCTTGATCTTGGCGAGTAGGTGGCTGACGCCCGGGGGTTCAAGCTGCCAGGCATCGGCCCCGACTTGCGACAAAGGCAAACCGACGCTTTCGTTTTCCACCTGCCGGCTGAGATCGTCGATGCGGAGTTGCTCGCGGGGGATGGTGCAGAGCCGCGCGGCGGTGGGCTTGGGGGCGTCGGTCGGACGACGGGCAACGATGATCGACGGGAATACGTCCACTTCCTCGAAGATCTGCTTGGCGTGCCCGAAGTCAACCACCGATTCAATCCAGGCGCTCTGGGCGAAGAACCGGCGCAGGGGTTCCGCGTAGTTGGCCTTCATCCACTTGTTGGTGACGACGTAGGACAGGAGGCCGCCCGGCTTCAGGAGGCGGATGCCCAGTTCATAGAAGTAGACGTAAAGATCGGCCATTCCGTGGTAGGCGCGATAGGCCGATTCGAGGTAGGGCTTGATGGGGCTGAGCAGTTCTTGGCGGACATAGGGCGGGTTGGCAACGACTACGTCGAAGCCGCCGTCACCCCCTGCCCCTCTCCCGCGGACGGGAGAGGGGAGTTGGTTCTCACCCCCGGCCCCTCTCCCGGCAGGAAAAAGGGACAGGTCCAATTTGTGCGAAGCACCCTTCGGGCCGTTCCGGCAAATTGG
>CAYGZI010000046.1:3658-17323 GCA_964354245.1 uncultured Planctomycetaceae bacterium | reverse complement strand
CGACGCCCGAGGCCCCGAGCAGCGACCAGACGATAAGCGTGGCCGGCTCGGGGATGTTGTTTCCAGTCATGTGGAGGGTCGTCTGGGCCGGGATCCAGTCTTGTCCATCTAAGGACAACTCCGTGAAGATGTCGAAGAAGCTATCTATCCGGTACCCGCCGCCAGACAGGGGCGTGAACGTGGTTTCGCCCATTGATGACCTCGCGTCGGTGAGGGTGGGGCTCCCCTCACGAATCATGACGGTAAGGCCGCCACCCACGCCGGAGAGGTCCAGGGACAGCATCTCGGTTTCGAACAACCTTACGGGATCGAGCGGATCGCTAGTCACCTCATTGAATCTGATCGTGGTGTGCAGACCCGTGCCGGCAAACCGCACACTGGCATCGGAACCGGGAAGAGTGATGTCAAAAAAAACATCGAAGAAGCTGCTAACAAGCAAGCTGCCCGGGTCAGGGGATGACTTAAGTTGCTGATGCCCAAGGTGCATGCGATGCAACGTTGCGCCGCCGTAGTGCACATCTCCCGGTGCCGAGTCGAGCGAGACCTCCGTGAAGATGTCAAAAAACGACGCAACCGCCGGCGCTGGACCAGCAAAAGACACGATCAGCCCAATGACAAGGGCCACGAGTAACATTGGATACCTGGAACTTCGCATAGTACAACTCCTTCCCACTGACGGTTACCTGAGACCGTAGGCAGGTCCGCAACGCCTCCCAAGGCGATCTAAGGCAGCCCCGCCCATAAGCTTATAGGCCGCCGACCCCCGGATCCTGACATCACTAACAGGAAATTCTGGCAAAATTGCGTCCGAAGGGGGGTATAAGCTTGGTAAGCGTCCCGCTCCTGATTCCCAGCCCTGGACGGAATCCGGTCGACAAGGCTCGCCAGAACAGTCCGCGCGCCCGAGTCCTGGGTTTGCACGTCGTTTCCAGGCAACTTTCCCGGAGGAGTTCAGGATAATAACGTGGCGGGGGCCCAGAGTGGGTCCCCGGCTGGGAAACGGCACGATGCCGGGACAAGGATCGTCAGTCTACCGGGAGGAGTGCGATGGCCATTAGTCGCCTGGTGCCGCCCCACGTCGCGCAAACGCTCGAGGATAGCTGCTGGGCGGCCGTCCTGGAAAGCTGGTCGCGGGTCGACCTTTGCCTGGTCCGACAGGAGCAAAGTGCCTTGATCGCAAGGTGGGGCGAAGGTCCGACCGGAGGGATCACTCCCGCCCGCAAGATACCGCTCATCGCTCAGGCATTGGGCCTCGAGGGGGGCGCGTTCCGCAGCGGCAGGGAAGTCAGCAGCTATCTCCAGAGACACCTGCCGGACAGCCACATCTTCTTCGCCTACACCGTCAGCCGGCAGTTCACTCATTCGGTCCTGATCTACCGGCTCGACGGGGACGATCTGTGGGTGATGGACCCGGACCGCGGCCGGCATCGGCGGCGCTCACTGAGCTGGCTGGGAACGCGCGACCCGTTCGTCCTCATGCGCAGACTCTGAGCCTGGCCGAGCACAGACGCCCCTCGCCCCCCCTTCGGTGGCGGTTAGTCCGGTCTGCTCAGGCCGGGAATCTCAGCCGGTTGGCGGATAAACCCGTTCCCCCTCTTGCCGCCGCACGGAGATTCGTCAAGATGGGAGTGCGTGTGCCACTGCTTGCCGCGAGGCAAGCAGTGGTATCTGCTTCCGCGATCGCACTGCCTCCGGCGAAGCAGTGGCACACGGAATGTGACGCGTGCCACGCCCCAGCGGTGATTATCACGATGAGGGAGCTGCGATGCAGCCCGAATCGCACCACCATCGCGAGGATCCGCCCCGAACCGGATCGACCTCCGCGAGTTTGCTAAATCAAATCAGGTCGCAGGACGCGGAGGCATGGCGACGGCTTGTGGACTTGTACGCTCCGCTGGTCTACGGTTGGTGCCGGCACGCGGAGCTTTCGCCGGAAGACGCCCGCGACGTCGCTCAGGAAGTCTTCCGTTCGGTATTCGCGAGTATTGGCGACTTTCGAGTCAGCGAGCGTCGGGGCAACTTTCGGGCGTGGTTGCGGGGCATCGCCCAGCACAGGATTTGCGATCATTTCCGGCGCAGGCGAGGGGTGCCGCGGGCCGCGGGAGGCACTACCGCTCAGGCGGCGCTCTTGCAGGTCCCTGAACCGAGCGAGCCCTCGATCCCCGACGACCCACCCCAAGCGGAGGACACGCTCTGGCGGCGCGCCTTGGCGATGGTGCGGGCCGAGTTCGAGGATCGGACCTGGCAGGCGTTCTGGGGTACGACCGTGGACGGGCGAAGTCCGGCCGACCTGGCCGAGGAACTGGCAATGAGCATCGCCGCGGTCTATCAAGCGAAGTCCCGCGTGTTGCACCGCTTGCGCGACGAATTGGCGGATCTGGAAGGTGGGACGTAAGTGCTGTCAGGGTCCTCCGCATGTTCTTGTAAGGGAGGCACTGCCAGACCACTAGCCAAGAGGACGTCCGCACCACCCGGGAGGGACTGGTCCAATGAATCCCACCGCATGCCCGAGCGATGAGCAACTCCGCGCCTACGCCGCGGGGAGAAGCACCGAGGAGGCTTCAGGAACCGTGGCGGCCCATTTGGACGTCTGTTCCGCCTGCCGGGCGGTCATTGCCGCGATCGACGACATGGAGGACTCTCTGATCGTCCGCTTGCGTCGGGCTCCACGGGCCAGCCAGTTCGAGCAGGAGCCCGAGTATCGCGAAGCGGTTGCCGGTGCCAAGGCGTTGGCGATCGCAGGGGCTGGCGCCACAAGCGGCCCCGTTGGCGCTTGCCAGACCGACTCCGCGGATCTGGGACAGCTCGGCGAGTATCAACTCCTGGAGAAGTTGGACGAAGGGGGGATGGGAGCGGTCTACAAGGCGTTGCACACGAAGCTTGATCGGATCGTCGCCTTGAAAGTCCTGCCCAAGGCCCGCACCGCGGACGTCCGGGCGGTGGCCCGTTTCGAGCGTGAGATGAAAGCCATCGGCCGGGTCGACCATCCGAACGTGGTCCGCGCCATGGACGCGCGACAGATCGGGGAAACGCGTTTTCTGGTGATGGAGTACGTGGCCGGACTGAACTTGACGAAACTCGTGCGCCGAATCGGCCCCCTCCGCGTGGCCGACGCCTGCGAGATCATCCGCCAGGCCGCGTCGGGGCTCCAGGCGGCCCACGAGCACGGGCTGGTCCACCGCGACGTCAAGCCGTCGAACTTGATGCTGACGGAGCAGGGCCAGGTGAAGATCCTCGACTTGGGTCTGGCCCAGTTGCAGGCCGCGGGAACAACGGGAAACCATGCGCCGGAACCGTCCGAGCCCCATGGTCCGTCGGCACCCAGCCTTCGGTCAGATCCCGCCTCTGGACAGCAGGGGCCCGTCTCGTCTTCCCTTGCGGAAGCATGCTTGACCGCTGCGGATCAGGTGATGGGCACGCTGGCCTACATTTCTCCCGAGCAGCTTAGCGACAGCCACTCGGTCGACATTCGCGCCGACATTTACAGTCTGGGCTGCACGCTGTACGAACTGCTGGCCGGACACCCGCCCTTCAGCGGTCCGCAGTACACGGACCGGCGCAAGCAGATGCTCGCTCGGTTGCAGGAGCCGATCCCGCCGCTGCGGTCGATCCGCAGGGACGTCCCGGAGCCATTGGCGGCCGTGCTCGACCGCATGTTGGCCAAGAGCCCTGCCGGCCGGTTTGCCGAGCCGGAGGAAGTGGCCGGGGCGATGGAGCCGTTCGCAGGGGAGGCCAACTTGCCTCGGCTGTTGGGCCGGACCCGCGAGTTGACCGAGCATCAGAGCACGTTCAGTGAACCGACGGCCACCACCCTGGAGCTGCGGTCTTCTGCGCTAGTGGGCACGCATCCGGGCGAGGATGCCGTCATTGCCCTCTCGGTTCGCGACAGGACCACGACAACGCTGCCCCGGCCCGCTCGCTGGCGCAGAAAGCCGGTGGCCATCGCTTTAGGTCTGCTGCCGCTGGCGTTTGCGCTGGGGATCGTCCTCTGGATCAACAAGACCAGGATTGAAGTGCCCGAGGGAAGCGATGTCAGCGTCGGCAAAGACGGCACGGTCGAGGTCACGCTTCCGGGCGCGAAGGCGGGCGAACCATTCGAGTTGCCCGCACCCGGAATCCCTGCCCCCGCCAACGCAATCGATCTGCTGGCGTTGATCAAACCCGAGCGGGATGCCATATCGGGGAACTGGCGGTTCGAGGGGAAATCGCTGGTCTGCTCGGGACCAAGAACGTCAGATCCGTGTGTGAAACTCCAGATTCCCTATGTGCCGCCGGATCAATACGACCTGCTGGCCACGCTCGAGCGCGTATCCGGACCCCAAGGCTTCAATCTGGGATTGGTCGTCGGGGGCAGGCAGTGCTTCGCGGCCATCGACGGATGGCCGCACGAGTCGTACCTCACGGGCCTGCACGTGCTGGACGGCATGGGGCTGGAACTCCACAAGCAGTACCGCCATCGCGGGCAGGTCATCGCCAACGGGAAGCCGACATCCGTGAATTGCACGGTCCGGAAAGTGGCGGCCGATTATCGCGTGGGCATCGTCTGCGACGGCCGCGAAGTCTTCCAGTGGCAAGGCGACGCCGGCCGGCTCAACCTGGAGCCGTATAACGCCCCCTTGCGAAAGGAGGTCCTTTTCCTCGCCGTTCCGGCCGATGGGGAAACGTTGATCCGCATCAGCCAACTGCAACTGGTGCCGATTTCCACCCCGGACGTTGCCGAACGCCTTGCCACGCCGGGCCAGGCCAGGCTGATCGGTCCCGGAGATGCGCCGCCCTTCCAAAAGGCGGTCCTGCGCGGACACCGCAGCGACGTCCGAACGCTGGCGTTTTCGCCCGATGGCGAAACGCTCGCCTCGGGAAGCTTGGATCTCACGGCGACCTTGTGGGCAACCAGGACCTGGAGGGAGCGGGCGATGCTGCGCGGGCACGGGCTGGTCATGGCCGTGCGGGGCGAGGGTAATCCCGACCCGGGCGTCAACTGTGTGGCCTTCGCCCCTAACGGTCGGTTCCTGGCGACCGCCGGTCTGGACAACACCGCGCGACTCTGGGACGCTGCCACCGGCCGGCCTCATTGATCCCGCTCCATGCGTTCCCCATCTCGCCAAAACCGGCCTTCTCGAAAGGAAACGCCCTGTTGGCCCTCTGCTGCTCCAGGTAGCCGAGCGCGGCGAAGAGCCGGTTGACGCGGAACTCGCGCAGAGCTTGGCGGTCCGCATCCGAGAGAGGCCCGGCCCAAAGCTGCCGGAATCGCCGAGAGGACACAAACGCCGGCCATCGCCGCAATACATCGGGAAAAGCGGACTCTCATCTTCATACTCCTTCGTGGTTGCCGAGACGGTCGCGCGGCCCCCCACTGCTAGCATAGGTCTCCCGAAAGTTGCGCGCGGCGGGCGGAGAAGGGGCGGGAGCGGTCCGCACCTACCGACGAAACGGTGTGTGCCGGTACGGTCGCGCCGGGAGAAACGACTATCCGGGCGGATAGGACCTCTCGAGAATCTCTTTCCGGAGACCAATCCCCCTGAGGCATCGTGAAGGGGAGCGATGCTAAGAGCCGCCGTGGACCGCCTCGACCAGGGCGACGACGTTTTCCACCGGCGTTTGCGGGAGCACGCCGTGGCCGAGGTTGAAGATGTGCCCAGGGCGTCCGCCGGCCTGGTCGAGGATCTCCCGGACGCGGCGGCGGATCTCGGCCGGATCGCTCAAGAGCACGGCCGGGTCGAGATTGCCTTGCACGGCCCGCTCGTAGCCGACGGTGTGCCAAGCGTCGTCGAGGCGAATCCGCCAGTCGATGCCGATCACGTCGCCGCCCGCTTCGCGCAAAAGCGGCAGCAGGGCAGGGTTCCCCGTGGCGAAGTGAATCACCGGCACCCCGGGCCGCAGGTGCTCGATCGCGGACCGGGTGTGCGGCAGCACGTAGCGGCGGTAGTCGTCCGGCCCCAGGCAGCCCACCCAACTGTCGAACAGTTGCACGGCCTGGACCCCGGCGTCGATCTGGGCATTGAGGTAGCGCGTCACGGCGCGGGCGAGCCGGGCCATGATCGCGCTCCAGGCCCCCGGGTCCGCGTACATGAGCGACTTCGTGCGGAGAAAACTGCGGCTCGCCCCGCCCTCGATGGCGTAGCTGGCCAGCGTGAACGGCGCCCCGGCAAAGCCGATCAGCGGGAGGTCGTCGGCCAGGCCCGCCCGGGTCTTGCGCACCGCCTGGAGCACGAAGTCCAAGGGCTCCACGCTTTCCAGCTCGCGCAGGCGGTCCACATCCTCCGGCCCGCGGATCGGGTTGTGGATGACGGGGCCTTCGCCGGCCGGGAACTCCAGGTCCAGGCCCATCGGCTCGAGGATGGGCAGGAGGTCGGCAAAGAGGATGGCCGCGTCCACGCCGAGCCGCTGGACGGCGGTGAGCATGACCTCCGCACAGAGGTCGGGATTCTTACACAACTCCAGGAAGCTCACCTTCCGGCGCAGGGCGCGATACTCGGGCATGTAGCGGCCCGCTTGGCGCATCAGCCAGACCGGAACGCGCCCGGCCGGCTCGCACCGGGCGGCCTTCATGAAGGGGCTCTGGTGCCAAGGGGGACGCTGCGGTGCGGGCGGGGCTGGCATGGATGAGGGTTCGGGGTTCGGGGTTCGGGGTTCAGGGGTCATTTCTCATTTTCCACTCGCGCACTTCCTCATACAGCGCAATCGTCCGCTGTGCCATCAGGTCGGCATGGTAGCGATGGTGGACCGCCTCTTGGGCGCGGCGGCCGCACTCGGCAGCCAGGTGCGGGTCTTGGATCAATTGCCTGAGGGCCTCGGCCAGGGCGGCAACGTCGTGCGGCGCAAAGAGCAGCCCGCCGCCGGTGTCTTCGATCATCTCGGGGAAGGCCCCGTGGGCCGGGACCACGACCGGCACTCCGTTGGCCCACGCCTCCAGCACCGGCAACCCCTTGCTTTCCTGGTAGACGGTGGGAAGGCACATTACGTCGAGCGATTGCAGGAAGGCGATTTTTCCGGCCCGGTCCAGCGCGCCGAGATAGCGGAAGCGGTCGCCGAGCCCCCGGCCGGCCAGCCCGGCTTCGACCTCCGCCAAATAGGGCCGGTCGCTATCGGCCATGTATCCGGCGGCACGCAGCTCCAGCGGCCCAAGCCCGCGGTCCTGCGAAAGAAGGCAAAACGCCTCGGCAAGCTGGTGCAGCCCCTTGTCTGGACAGATACGGCCCAAAAAGCCGACCGTGACCTGACCGCCGCGAGGCTGGTTCTGCCCGGTCTGCTCCACGCCGGGCCGGAGCACCGCGGGCAGTGCATGTCCCGCCAGATTCAGCCCCGCAGGAATCACGTGGACGCGATTGCGCGGCACGGGCAAATACTCGGCCATGAAATCGGCGTAATAGCGGTTCATCGCGACCAGAGCCGCCAGATCGCCGCACCGCTCCCGCAAGACGTCCCGTGCTTCTGAGTAGTGCGGCTCCGGGAGCCGTTCCAGGAACGCGTCTTCGCCCGAGAGCGTCGCAACGACCGGCGCCCCGAGTTGCCGGGTGATCTGGCGCGCCAGTCCGGCCAGGAGAACCGTGGACAAGTGGACCACCTCGGGCCGGACTTCGCGTGCGAGCCAGCCGATCAGCTTGTCCAGCTCCTTGCGCTGCCGGCCCTCTTCGCCCCGGAGCATGGAGACGGTCAGCTCGCCGAGCGTCTCCGGCCGGACCGCCGAGCCGCGGTTGCCTAAGCGGCGGAGCAAGGCGGGGTGGTCCAGCAGCCGGTCAACCAGTGCCGGGGTGCGCCGGAACAGGCCCGACCGCTGCTGCAAATAGACGTTCAATCCGCCGAACGCCACGCGGTCGATGCTGACGCTCTCTTCGTCGGTGCGGATCGGCGTGTAGAGCGGGACCAGGAGGGCCTCGTGGCCGGCCTTGGCCAGGGCCGCGGCCAGGGTGTTTCCGAGCAGGCAGGCCCCGCAGTACATCCCTCCGGCGCCGGCGACGAGGTGAACGACTTTCATCCCTGCAGGATCGTGTCTGCCAGGTAGTGGAACAACCGGGCCAGGGGGGCGTGCGGCAACGCTTCGGCGACCTCGTGGGCCCGCTGGCGGTGCTTGGCGACCAGGCCCGACGCCTTCTCGAAGACTCCCGCCCGATCGTAGAGCTTGCGGACTTCCTCCAAGGTGGAGCCGGGATCGCGCTGCGGCTCGGAAATGAGGCGCTGGAGCCGCTGGCGGTCGCCGGAAGGGAGGCTTTCCAAGGCAAAGGCCCAAAGCACGGTGGGCCGCCCAGCCAGCACGTCGGTCCCCGTGCTCCGCTTGTTGGGCTGCGGGCGGCGCCAGTCTTCGAGGTCGTTGAGCACCTGGAAGGCGACGCCCAAGTGGCGGGCGAAGCGGGCCGCGGGCTCAGCCGTGGCTTCGGCCGGTCCGGCCAGACGCATCCCCGCATACAGGGCCACCTCGAACGCGGGGGCCGTCTTGAGGGCATAGACCTTGAGGGCTTCCAGCGGCGCGATCCGCTTGTCGGAAGCGTCGCGCCACGCCAGCTCCGCCCCCTGACCCTCGCAGAGCTTGGTATGGGCCTCCGCCAGCCGGGCCAGGATCTCTGCCACCACGTCGCCCGAGAGGCTTTCCCGCTCCGCAGCGACCAGCCGGTATCCGAGGCCGATCAGGTAGTCTCCCACGTTGATGGCCGTGGGGACGCCGTACTTGCGATGGATCGCGGGGAGCCCGTAGCGATAGGGGTCGTCGTCCTCGATGTCGTCGTGGACCAGCGACGCCTTGTGAAAGACCTCCATCGCCAGGGCGATCCGCTTGGCCGCGTCCGGAAACTCGGCGACGGCCGAATCCCCGTTGCGGCCGCTGCCACGGCAATCGGCCATCGCGTCGTATGCGGCCAGGGTGATGAAGGGTCGGAGGTGCTTGCCGCCACGGCGCAGGAAGTCGTGGGCGATGGACTCGGTGGCCGCCACCGGGTCCCCGGCGGCGAGCCCTTGGCCATTGCCGTCGGCCGCGGGAGCACCGCTTCGCCGGCGCGGCAGCAGCCGCTCCAGCTCCTCCGCTTCAAAAAGTCGCATGGCGGCCCGGAGAAGGTGGACGTAGGTCCGCACCAGAACGCCGCCGGGGCGATAGGGCGTGTCGATCATCTCGCGGACCCAATCGGCGTCGATCGACGAGTCGCGGCAGGTGCTCGCCAGGAGCGGGACCGCCATGCAGGGAATCCCCGCCACGAGGATCTTGTCGAAGACCTTCTCCAGCGAGTTCAGGCAGGCGGCCCCGAGAATGGCGTCCGCCGCCCCGCGGAGGATGATCTCGATCACCGCCGGCGAGCCCTCCGCGATCAGCACTTGATAGCCTTGGCGCTGGGCCGCCGTGCGCAAGTCGGAAAGCTCGCAAGCCCCGCAGTCCTGGCACAACAGGCCCAGCTCGGTGTACTCGGCCGGGCAGGTCTGGGAGCTGCGCAGGCAGTGCGGCAAGAGAAGCAACCGCCGCGGCGCCGGAATCGCCTCCACCTGGGCACGCCAGAAGGCCGTGGCCACCGCCACCATGGTCCAGCCGCAATTCCCCTCCGCCAAACCCAGATCGGCCAGGATCGACCGGGCACACGCCTCAATGGCCTGCCGGCTCAAGGGGCGCGAGCGGTCCAGGCGGGCGGCCCGGGCCAATGCCTCGCCGCGGATCCGCTCCCGGTCGGACCGCAACGGCGGAACGACCTTCAGCAAATCCGAGCCCCGGCCGTCCGAGGAGGCATCCCGTGCGGGCTGCACGCCGTCGGCGACTGCTCGGCGGTGGATGGGTGCTGTAGCCAAAGGGGCGTCTCTCAGCCGGCTGTTTCAGGGGTGCGGGGGGGTCTCTTTGGAGGGCAGCGATTTATCGCCGCTTTGTGTGTGTGGTTGGGAAGGACCCAACATGAGGGCCCTCACCTCGAATAACTCGCGCCACCTTTCCGGTCGCTCGAAAAGCGGCGATAAATCACCGCACTCCAAGAAGGCGGACCGCTTGGCCCAGGGCCGAAAGCGTGAAACACAGCGGATACAGCCTTTCATAATACCACAGTCTGGCGAAGTATAAACCGATGGGCGACGGCTCGCGGTGCCGCCCCGACTCGACGGCCTGGACAAGCCACGTAAGTCCTTTGCTGACTGAGGGTTCGGTGGCCGGGTCCGACGCCGCCGGGAGGAGGGCTTCGACGGCGAGGGCCGTCTCCTCGACGCTGGACATCGCCGGCCCCCGCGCCAAACCGGAAGTCGTCGGCCCGCCCCAGCCGCCCTCCGGGTCCTGATGAGCGGCCAGCCAATTGAACCCCCGCCGGGCGGGCTCGGTATCGAGCAGCCCCAGATCGCGGAATGCCACGAGCACCCGGGCCGTGCCGTACACCGGGTTTTCCTCCTGCGGATGATGCTGGTTGCCAAACCAGAGCGGCACCCAGGAGCCATCGGGGCGCTGCTGGGCCGCCAAGTACCGGAGCCCCGCTTGAATCGCGTTTGATCCGCGCCGGGCGAGCCCGGCCGCTACGCAACCGGGCCGACACGGCCCGGCTCTGAACCCTAAACCCTGAACCCTGAACCCTGAACCCTGAACCCACGCCCAAATCGCCCGGATCGCGTGGGCCGTCAGGTCCACTCCGCTGCGGTCGAACGGCAGATTGCCCCAGCCGCGGCAGAAGGTGGGCCAGCCGCCGTCGCGGTTCTGCAGGCCGAGGAGCCAGGGCAGGCCCAAAGTCGCCGCTTGGTCGATCCTTTCGGCTTCCTCCGCGGCGCAGCACTGCCGCAGGTTCGCGAGGGCCAAAAGGGCCCCGGCGGTATCGTCGGCATCGGGCACCGCTCCGCTCAGATCGGTCCAGCCCCAGCCGCCCGGGGCCGCGCTGGTCATCGGGTGAACTCCGCGATGCTGGCACGATAGCAGCCAATCCAGGCACGGGGACAGGTCCGATTTGTGCGAAGCCGGGCACCAACCGAAGGTTGGTCGCGGGCCGCTCCGCGGCAAATCGGACCTGTCCCCTTCTACGTCCTCGCCCGCGCTTGCCAGGGCATTGATCGCAAGCGTGGTGGTCCAGGTGGCCAGGTTCGTGTCAATGGGCCAGGAGCCATCGCTGCGCACGGAAGCGGCGAGGAAATCAATGACCCGCCGCGTCACCGGATGGGTGGCCTGTCCAATGCCCGCCAGGCTCATGGCCACGAAGCTCGTCAGCGGCGTCGCTTCCAAGAAACCCCCGCTGGCTGGCTGCATCCGCTCCAGGACTTTCAGGCTGGGCCCGAGCGCAAGCCATCGCACAAAGCGGACGATGGGATTGCGGGGCTTGACGTGGAAATGGCGGGCCTGCCCGATCGCCACGAGGGCCGGAATCGCGTAGCTGACCACCGGCAGGCGCGCCGCCCCCAAGAGCCAACTCGGCAGACACGCCAGCTCGAACGGCAGCGGAGAGACCTCGTGCCAGGGGACCAGCCCGGCCAAAGCTGCGTTGGTCAGGATCGGGACCGCAAAGGTCTTGTCCTTGCCGTAGCGCGCCCGCAGACCAGGCACGCCGCCCCGGGCCTCGACGTATTGCCGGGCGCGGTCGAGCATGGCGCCATGCCTCTCCGCGGCCCCGGCCAGACAGAACGCCGCCTGAATGAGCATCGTCGTGGCGATGTTGGAGACACTTTTGTCGGTATCGCCCCAGCCGCCGTCGTCGTTCTGACGCGCGGCGAGCCACTCGATTCCCTTCGCGGCGAGCGGCTGGAGCCGATCCGGCGGGTAGTGCTCGGCCGCGCCGTGCCGCAAGACCATCGCCAGCGCGCTAACGGCCGTCGCGGTCGAGAGCGCCGAAGAGGAAAGCTCCCCGACCCAATGGCCCGAGGAGGCCCGCTCGGCGAGCAGCTCGTCGCGCACGAGCCGGTAGGCGTGCTGGAGGCGGTCCGAGGTGAGCATGGAGGAAGGGTTCAGGGTTCGGGGTTCAGGGTTCAGGGAACCGCGTAGCGGCCGGGCTTGCCCGGCGTCTTACTCTACTCACCGTTACAGGCGGTGACTATACGCTGCTATAATCCGAAGAAAGGCACGGTGGGCAAGCCCACGTCGACCTACGGCCCGGCTCTGACCCCTGACCCCCGATCCCTGAACCCTATGTCCTACCTCGCAGGCTTGACCGTCCGCCTGGCCTCCGGAGCGATGCAGTTTGCCGACGACTTCCGCCGCCGCCATGCGGCCTATCTTGCGGCGGTCCAGCAGGAAAACGGCGGGTTTCCCGGCCGGGAGGGGCCGGCCGACCTGTACTACACCGGATTCGGCTTGCGCGGGCTGGCATTGCTGGACGCACTAGACGAGGCGGCTCTTGCGCGGGCGGCCGGCTTCCTGCAAGCCCGGCTGGCCAACCCGATGCCGAGCATTGATTTGCTCTCTTTGGCGTTCAGTGCGGTGCTCCTGGAGGGGGTGGCGGGGATCGAAGTGTTTGCGGCGGCGGGCCTCGACCGCCGCGACGCGGTGCTCCAAGGCACCGAGCCCCTGCGGCGCGAAGACGGCGGCTATGCCAAGGCCGAGTCCAGCGCGCGGAGCAGCACCTACCAGACGTTCCTGGTGATCGCATGCCGGCAGCTTGTGGGCCTTCCGATCGAAGACGCCGGGCGCATCAGCGCGATGATCCGGTCGCGGCAGCGGGACGACGGCGGCTTCGTCGAGTTGGATCGCCTCCCTCAGAGCGGCACCAATCCCACCGCGGCGGCCATCGGCCTGCTGCGGCTCCTCGGGGCCTTGGACGAATCGACCCGCACTGCGGCCGCTACGTTCCTGGCCGGAATGCAGGGCGCCGAGGGGGGGTTCCTGGCAAACACGCGAATCCCTATGGCCGACCTGCTGAGCACCTTCACCGCCCTGGTGGCCTTGGATGACCTGGGCACCCTCGGCTCCGTGGACCTGGGCGCAGTCCGACGCTACGCCGCAGCCCTGGAACTCCCCGAGGGCGGCTTTCTCGCCGGGGCATGGGACGATCGAGGCGACGTGGAGTACAATTTCTACGGCCTCGGCGCCATGGCAATGCTGTACGCTGCCGAGTAGAGCCCATGAGCACACTGCACGTCGAGAGCGTGGCCAAGCAATTCCCCACGCGGGGTGAGCCCTTGGTCGTCCTGCGCGATATCTCCCTGGACCTCGACGCCGGCCAGAACCTGGCCATCATGGGCCCCAGCGGCTCCGGCAAGAGCACCCTCTTGAACATCTTTGGCACCCTGGAGCCGCCCACCACCGGGCGCGTGCTCCTGGACGGCGTAGACCCGGCCACGCTCGACGAGCCCTCCCTGGCATTGCTGCGGAACCGGAAGATCGGCTTCGTCTTCCAGGACCACTACTTGCTGCCGCAGTGCTCCGTGCTGGAGAACGTCTTGATCCCCACCATCGCCGCCGGCCCCACGCAGCCCGAGACGGTCCAACGGGCCCGCGATGTCCTCCAGCGCGTCGGCCTGCAAGACCGCCTGGAGCATCGTCCGGCCGAGCTATCCGGGGGCGAGCGTCAGCGGGCCGCCTTGGCCCGGGCACTGATCAACCGGCCCGTGCTCCTGCTGGCCGACGAGCCGACCGGCAATCTGGACCGCGCCAATGCCGCGCGGGTCGGCCAGTTGCTCCTCGACGTGCAGAAGCAGGAAGGGATGATGCTAGTCGTCGTGACCCACAGCCCGCAGTTGGCGGCGATGTTCCAGCGGCGATTCCAACTGGATGACGGAGAGTTGAGGGATGAGGGATGA
>CAYGZI010000046.1:0-3558 GCA_964354245.1 uncultured Planctomycetaceae bacterium | reverse complement strand
CCATGTCCATTTTCCGACTGATCTTCGCATCGCTCCGCCATCACTGGCGCGTGCAGGCCGCCGTTGCTTGCGGCGTCGCAGCGGCAACGGCCGTGATCTGCGGTGCCTTGATCGTCGGCGACTCGATGCAGGGCAGCCTCCGCCGCCTGACCCTCGACCGGCTTGGCCGCATCGAGCTTGCGATGGTGACCGACCGCTTCTTCCGCGCGGCCTTGGCCGACGAGCTGGCCGCCCGCGCCCGCCTGGACCAGCGATCCGCCACCGCCGTCCCCGTGATCCTGATCCAGTCGAGCCTTGCGCGCCCGGATTCCACCCAAGGCGCAGGGAGCGAGGATTCCGGCCAATCCGGCGGGAACGAGGAGCCCCTCGCCCCGGGCCGGGCTAACCGCGTGAGCCTGATCGGCTGCGACCAGCGCTTCTGGCAACTTGGGCCCGGCGGTCCCCTGCAAGCGCCGGACTACGGCCAAATCGTGCTCAATCGGCCCCTGGCCAACCTCCTCGGCGTCGAGGTGGGAGAGCGGGTCAGCGTGCGCGTGCCTCGTCTGGGCGCTATCTCCGTCGATAGTCCGCTTGGGCGCAAGGGCAAAGCGGTCCGATCGGAGGTCCTTTCGGTCAGCGCAATCATTCCCGCCGATGGCTTGGGCCGCTTCAGCCTGAGTCCGAATCAGCAGCAGCCCCGAAACGCCTTTGTCCCGCTGGAGTGGCTTGACGACCAACTCGGCCAGCGGGCCCGCGGCAGAACGACGCTGCGGGCCAACGCGATTCTGGTTGCCGGCCCACCCGGGGCCGTGGAGCCGGTCCTCGATGCCGACGCGATCCAAGCGGCCCTGCACCCCAACCTGGCCGACTACGGAATCCGCATCCAGAAGACCGCGAGGGGATACCTGAACGTCACTTCGGAGCGGATGATCCTCGATCCGGCGGCCGAGGAGGCAATCCTGAAGGCGGCCCAGCAACTACTCCCCTCTCCCGTTTCGGGAGAGGGGCCGGGGGTGAGGGTGCTCACCTATCTAGCCAACACGATCGCCTGCGGCAAGCCGGAAAGGGCGTGGGAAAGAAGAGCCTGGTCAATTTGTTGTTGTGCAGGCGTCCCGCCTGCCGTCGTCCGTTTCGGTTCTCACGCAATCCAAGAGCCTGAAATCCCATACTCCATGGTCTCCGCCGTGGACTTCACCGGCCATGCGCCCTTCGGCCCCATGCTCACTCCCGAAGGAAAGCCCATTGCACCGCTCGCCGATGACGAGATTGTGCTGAACACCTGGGCCGCCAAGGAGCTTCGGGCCAAGCCGGGCGACGCGATCCGCATCGACTACTTCGAGCCGGAAAGCACCCACGGCCAGGTCCGCGAGCAATCGCACACGTTCCGGCTTGCGGCGGTCGTGCCGCTGGTGGGCCCGGCCGGCGATCGCGATTTCACGCCCGAGGTGCCGGGCCTGAGCGACAAGGACACGATCGAGTCGTGGGACTTGCCTTCCCTGATCGACACGACCCGCGTCCGCACGCGGGACGAGGATTATTGGAGGGCTTATCGCGGCACTCCCAAGGCATTCATCAGCCTGGGCGCGGGACGGCGGCTGTGGAAGAGCCGCTTCGGGCAAACCACGTCGCTGCGGATTGCAGACGAGGGATTAGGGATTGGGGATTGGGGATTGGAAAGGACTCAATCTCCAATCCCTAATCCCCAATCCCCAATCCCTTCTCTCGACATCCGGTTGGACCCGGCCGCCATGGGCTTCGTCTTCCAGCCGGTGAAGCGGCAGGGCTTGGACGCGTCGGTTGGGACAACGCCGTTTCAGGTCCTCTTCCTCGCGTTCAGCACGTTCCTGCTGGCGTCGGCAGCGATCCTGGTCGCGCTGTTGTTCCGCTTGGGGATCGAGCGCCGGGCCGCGGAAATCGGCATCCTCTTGGCCGTTGGGCTCCGCCGCCGGCAAGTGGCGCGATTGCTTGCGGTCGAAGGGCTTCTGGTCGCGGCGGCCGGGGGACTGGCGGGGATCGTCCTGGGGATCGGCTATGCCGGCCTGCTCCTCGTCGGCCTGCAAACGTGGTGGCTCGGGGCCGTGGGCACGCCGTTCCTGCGGCTGTACGTCGCGCCCGGCAGTCTTGCCGTCGGGTGCGCCAGCGGCGTGGTCATCGCCTTGCTGGCCATCGTCGTTTCCGTGCGCCGGATCGGCCGGAACCCTCCGCGGCAATTGCTGGCCGGCCAGGCTTCCCGTGAAAATGTGGCGTCAACAATTCGCCACCGCCGGGCGGAGATAGTCGCGTGGTGCTTGCTTCCGGCCGCGCTGGTGCTCGGCCTATTGGCGGCATGGCTCAGCGAAGAGGCCCGCGCCGGGGCCTTCTTTGCCGCCGGAGCCCTGGTCCTGGTCGCCCTCCTGGTCTTGATCTGGACGCACCTGGCGACGGGCAGCACGGGACCGGCCGTGAGCGTCGGAAAGGGCAATCTTCTCCGCCTGGCGGTCCGCAGCGCCGCGCGCAACCCCACCCGGAGCACGCTGACCGTGGGGCTGGTGGCGGCGGCGTGTTTCCTGATCGTGGCCGTCAGCGCATTCCGGCTCGATCCCTCGCAGGGCGCTGCCGGGCGCGAAAGCGGCAGCGGGGGATTTGCCCTGGTGGCCGAGAGCGACCAGCCCATCTTCCACGACCTCAACACCGAAAAGGGGCGCAAGGACGCGGGTTTCAAGCCCGAGGAGTCCCAGGCTGTGGATGGGATCAAGGCGATCGGCTTGCGCGTCAGGCCGGGCGACGACGCCAGTTGCCGGAACCTCTACCAGCCGCACGAGCCGCGCGTGCTGGGCGTGCCCAGGGCGCTCGTCGAGCGGGGCGGGTTCGCCTGGGCCGCGGCGCTGCCGCAGAGTGAGCAGCCCGGCGACGGCCCGTCGCCCAATCCGTGGCGGCTGCTGGACCTGGACTTGGGCGTCGATCCAGACGGCGTCCCTTTGGTTCCGGTGATCCTGGAAAAGAACACTGCCAACTACTCGCTTCACCTCTGGAAGGGCGTGGGCCAGACCTACGACATCGCGGACGACCGCGGCCGGAAGATCCGGCTGTCGATCGTGGCCCTCTTGAACAACAGCATCTTCCAGGGGGACCTGCTCATCGGCGAGAGTGCTTTCGTGCGATGCTTTCCCGATCGGAGCGGCTATCGGCTGCTCCTCATCGAGACCGCCGAGGGGCAAGACCCAAAGTCGATCGGGAGCACCCTCGAAAGTGCCCTGGCCGACTATGGCCTTGCCGCGGAAACGGCCCGCGGCCGGCTGGCGGGCTTTCTCGCCGTGCAGAACACCTATCTCCTCGCGTTTCAGAGCCTCGGCGCGCTGGGGCTGCTCTTGGGCACGTTCGGGCTGGCCGCGGTGCAAATGCGGAGCGTGCTGGAGCGGCGGCGCGAGCTGGCCCTGATGCAGGCCACGGGGTTCCCCCGCCGGATGCTCGCCAGGCTGATCGGGTTGGAGAACGGCGTGCTGCTTGGCGGCGGGCTGGCCTGCGGCATTGCGGCGGCACTCGTGGCCGTGCTGCCGCATTTTTTTGGCGGCGGGGCGTCCATCCCCTGGGGCGGGCTGG
>CAYGZI010000045.1:0-17358 GCA_964354245.1 uncultured Planctomycetaceae bacterium | reverse complement strand
AACTCTCAACTCTCAACTCTCGACTCTCAACTCTCAACTCTCGACTCTCGACTCTCGACTCTCGACTCTCGACTCCGAACCCTCCCCTCACGGCCAGTCGTACACGCGATACGTCTTCAGCCGCTTGGTGCCGCCCTTTTCGAGACTGCCGCGGGACAGGGCGTTCGACTCCGCGACCCACGAGTACTCCGCCTCTTCCAGGCCCCACTCCAGCGCCTTGGGAACCAAGGCCCGAAGCAGCACCAGTCCGATCCCCAGAAGCTGATACTCGGGGACCACGTTGGTCGAGACCAGGCGAATCCGCTTGATCGCCCGGCGGTTCCACAACAGGCGGAGGAAACCGAACGGGAAGAGCCGGCCGTCGATCCGCCGGATCCGCGGGTTGTAGTCCAACATGCCGAACACGGACCCGACCATTTGGCCCTCGATCTCCGCCACGGCGGTCAGCTCCGGCACGATCAGCCAGCGCAGCGACTTGGCCGCATGGCGGACCTCGGCCTGGGACATCGGGCTATAGCCCCAGTGCCGCGCCATCGAGCGGTTGTAGACGGAAAGAAACGCCTCGACGTCCTCCAGAAACCGCCGGCGGTCCAGCGTCCGCACGCGGATCTGGTAGCGCTCGACGATCTGCTCGGCGATCGGGCCGTGCTTGGCCGAGCTGGCCGGCAGCATGTCGCGGAAGCCGAAGTAGGCGTAGAAGTCCTGGGCCTTGCGCAGGCCGCAGCCCTCCAAGAGCCGCGGGTAATAGGGCGGGTTGTAGGTCATCAGGAAGGTCGGGGGCGAATCGAAGCCCTCCACCAGAGTGCCCAGCGTGTAGTTCATCCCCGGGTTCATCGGCCCGCGCAGGGCGTGGAGGTCGCGCTGCGCCAGCCAGGACCGGACCGCGTCCACCAGCGCCCGGGCCGCCTCCGGGTCGTCGCGGCACTCGAAGAAGCCGAAGAATCCGCGGGGATCGTTCTGGTACTCGACGTGGACGCGGTTGTGGATGGCCGCGATGCGCCCGGCCACTTCGCCGCCGCGGCACGCCAGGAAGGTCTGCACCTCGTTCCGCTCGTAGAACGGGTGCCGGCGGTAGCCGGCCAGCTCTTTCTGATCGAGCCGGAGCGGCGGGATCCAGTCCGGATCGCCCCGGTAGAGGTCCCAGGGAAACTCCAGGAAGAGCTTCCGCCCGCGCCGCGTGGCAACGGGTTTCACGACGAGATCGGACATGGCTTTCCCTCACGTCGCGCACGACAACAGAGGCAGTAGGACCGGCAGCATAACAGAGAGGGCGCCGCGGCGTAAAGCCCTCACCCGGCGACTACTTCTCCCGGGCTGCAACGATCACCAGGTGGCGATCGGGCTCCAGGCGCACGCGCCGGGACTGGGTGGCTGGGGCTGAGCGGAGCGAAGCCCCAGGATCACCGGCCTCTAGGGCACGCTTCGCTTTGCCCCAGCCACCCTCGCCTTGGTCCTCGTAGATCGTCAGCTTGGTCCCAGCCTCGGCCAATGGCAAGTCCGTCTCGACCGCCCGGTCCGTCGGATTGTGAAGCACCGCCAGCCGCGGCGCTCCGAAAACCAAGACGGCCGAATAGACGCCCCAGTGCAAGAAATGCAATGTCATGGGATCCGTCCTGCCATCTTGCTACTTCGCGTCCGGCAGCTCGCTCTTGGCGCCTTCGCCGAAGTCGGCCAGCTTCAGGTCCCAGACCACCTTGATGCCGATTTCCGGCGACGGCGCGGGCTCCGGGGCCCCCTTGGGTCCTGGGGCCGCCGCGACCACTCCCTCGATCGTGCAGCGGCTGCTGACAACGCCGAAGGGGGCCTTCGGGTGTAGGCGGTTCTCCAGGGTGATTCGCATTCTGCGTATGCCGTCCTTGAATTCCAGGACGCCGCGCACTCCTTCGCACGAGAGCTTTCCGAGTTTGCTTTCGACCTCCGCCTTGCCGAGTTGCTTGACGTCCTTGAGCGGGCCCGCTAGGAGCGCAGGCAACGGCCCGTGGCTGAAGTCCTTGACATCTTTGAGTTGGCGCGCCTCCCGAGCCTTGTCCGGCGCGGACGATGTCTTCTTGGCTCTATCTCGAATATCCGCTTCCCAGGCCCGAATCGCGTGGTCCAGCGGGGCCTCGCCCCTGGCAAGCCGCTTCTGGGGAATAAGGACCTTCCAGACCTCCTCGGTGCGCACCGTCGTGCCCCCGGGGGTCTCGCTTTGTCCCTGTACAACGACTTCGATCCACCGGCAGGGCTGCCCTTGCTCGGTAACCTCGCCGACCGACGCCATGCGAAGCGACCCCTTGGCCTGCGTGGTCTGGCCCATGCCCTCGCCGGTGGCGGTCAGATCGTACTTCGCCCAAGCGCCGTCCTTGGGCAGTTGATACAACAGCCCGTCCGCGCAGGCCGTTGTGGCCGCGAGCGTCCACGCGGCCGCCGCAGCGATTGTGTACAGAACACGCATGTCAGGTACCTCCCGAGAGTTGAAGTAGGGTATGTGCGGCCGCCGCGCTAGGCTAAAACATAACCTAATGCTGCTTGGTCGATTGGGTCAAGAGCCGTTTCAGCTCGTCGAGGTGCTTCTGGTAAATCTCGCACGGGTTGGTATTGTGCTTCTTGCACAGCGAGGCGGCGCGCCCGATCACCTCGCCCATCGTCCCGCCCGTGGCCATCACGCGCACGGTGCCCAAAGCCTCGTGGGTGACGCTGATGTCGCGCCCCGCCATGAAAAGGTTCTGGACATTGCGCGAGTAGAGGCACCGATACGGCACCCAGTACGGGGCCTTGAACGAAGTGAACTTGGCCACGGCCAGAAACTCGTTCCCCGGCGACGCGGCCGCGTACTTGGGGTCCGGGTAGTGGAGGTCGATCTTCCAGGTGGAGGGGAAGCAGCCGTCCGGGAACTGCCGGCCCTTGAGCACGTCGTCCTGCGTCAGGATCACGTCGCCCAAGAGCCGCCGCGACTCGCGCTTGCCGGAAATGTAGGCAGCCCACTCCAGCCGGTGATTCGGATAGAGCTTCTTGACGTTCTTCAGGCAGTCCCACGCCCCGAACATCGCCCGGAGGTTGTGGTCGCGGATCGCTTCGGCCTCGTGGATCGTGTCCAGGTCGAAGCCGCTCTCCCAGAACCAGTGCCCGAGGGCCTTCAGATCGGTGGGGAAGGGCTTGTCCGTCAGGTCGATCGCCCAGGGGCAGCGCGGCAGCGGCGAGGGCTTGCCCGTGTCGCGGGTGTACCAGAGGTTGCTCGATCCGAGGTGGTCCTCGCGCGTGTACTCGTGATCGGCCCCGGCCAGAAAACCGACTGTGGCGTCGCCGGTGGCGTCCACAAACCAGCGCCCGGTGAAGCGGGACTCGCGCCCCGTGAGAACGTCCTTGGCCACGACGGCCCGGATGCGATTGCCGTCCATCTCCACGCGGTCCACGTGCTGGCCGAGGCGGAGCGTGAGGTTCTTCTCGGCCTGCACGACGCGGAGCTTCACGTCGTCGCCATAGAGCTCGGCCGGCCCGGGACAAATCTTGGGGTGCGTGTTCAACTCCTCGACGATCTCGCCGATGACCGGGTAGGGCTGCTGCCGGGTTTGCCCTTGGATCCAGACGCGGACTTCGGAGCTGCTGTTGCCGCCGAGCACGGGACGGTCTTGGATCAACACGACTTTCAGCCCAAACCGCGCCGCGGAAACCGCCGCGCAGCAGCCGGCCACGCCCCCGCCGACCACCACCAGGTCGTGGTCCCCGACGGTGGGCGGCTCGTCGGGCAAGTTGAGTGCCTTGCGGCGGAATGCCGCCAGGGCCTTGGGCTCGTTGGGCGGCACGAACGCCGGGTCGCTGGAAAGCAGAATCGCGTCGCAGCGGGCGCCAAAGCCGGTCAGGTCGTGCAGGGCAAGCTTGATCTCCTTCTTGTCGAGGCGCACGCTGCCGCCATCGTGCCAAAACCAGTCCGCGCCCCGGGTGCCGAAGGTCTCGGGGAGCGGCTTGCCGTCGAGGAGCACCTGGAAGCGGCCGGGCGTGCCGGGGACCTTCCACCGCGCGACCCAGTCCTTGGTGCGGACCCAGACGCGGTACGTACACGGCTCGGGGATCGCGACCGCGGCCGTTGCACCGGCCACGGGAATGCCCAGGCCGTGGGCCAAGAGGTACGGCGAGCCCATCGCGGCCATCGACTGCTGATCCACGACCCAGCCGCCGCGGTCCTGAAAGCTCTCGGCTTCCACGAGGATCGTGCCAGCCTCCGCGGTGATGCTCGAAAAGGCCGCGAACACGAGCGCAGTCAGGATTCTTCTCATGGCAAAGTCTCCCACCCGGGTGATGAGCCGGCAGGGCCCATTCTCTCAGAAACCGGTTGCGCTGCAAGTTTCCCGAAGACAAAGCCCACGGGTTGCAACCCGTGGGCTTTAGCGGGGGAGCTCCCACGCACAGACTTCCGAAGTCTTGAAGACTTCGGAAGTTTTCCCTCAGGCCCGCTCGACGGCCCGCTCCAACGCGTCGGCAACGGTGCGGAGGGCCTTGACGCGGGCGTGGAGCTTGCAGTCGGCTTCCAGGATCGTCCAGGGCGCGTAGGTGGTGCTGGTCCGCTCCAGCATCTCCGCGACGGCCACCGAGTACTGCTTCCACTTGTCGCGGTTGCGCCAGTCTTCGTCGGTGATCTTCCAGTTCTTGTGCGGGTTGGCCTGGCGCTCTTGGAAGCGGCGGAGCTGCTCCTCCCGGTCGATGTGGAGCCAGAACTTGACCACCGCGGTGCCAAACTCGACCAGTTGGTGCTCGAACTGGTTGATCTCGGTGAAGGCGCGGCGCCACTCGGCCTCGGCGCAGAGCCCCTCGACGCGCTCGACCAGCACGCGGCCGTACCAGGAGCGGTCGAAGATGGCGATGTGCCCGGCCTTCGGCACCTGGCGCCAGAATCGCCAGAGATAGTGGTGGGCAAGCTCTTCGACGGTGGGGACGCCGATCGGGACCACTTCGTAGCCGCGGGGATCGAGGCCCTGGGTGAGCCGGCGGATGTTGCCCCCTTTGCCGGCCGCGTCCCAGCCCTCGTAGACGATCACCGCCGGGACCCGGGCCGTGTAGAGCCGGTGCTCCATTTGGAAGAGCCGCTCCTGCAGAGCGGCGAGTTGTTCTTCGTATTCCGGGCGCGTGAGGGACTGCTTCAGGTCCACGCGGTCGAGGACCGTCGGTTGCGCCGAAGGGGCGGCCGGCGGCTCGGGCATGGGCTGGCGCGAAGGCGGGGGCTCCCGGCGACGCCGATCCAGCTCCGCCTCCACCGCGCGAAGCACCGTCTCGAAGACCTTCACGCGCACAAACCGCTCCTGCGTGGCCTCCACAACGGTCCAGGGGGCATGTGGCCGATCGGTCCGCTGGAGCATCTCCTCGACGGCCACCAGCCACTCCTTATATCTTTTATGTTGCCTCCGCTCCTGCTTGCCGACCCTCCACGCGGTGGCCGGGTCCTGCCGGATCCGCTTGAACCGCCGCTTCTGCTCGCCGCGGCCGACGTGCAGCCAGAACTTCACCAGCACCACGCCCGAGTCGGCCAACTGCCGCTCGAAATCCTCGATCTCCTCATAAGCCTGGCGCCACTGGCTCTCGTGTACCGCCTCCTCAACGCGGTCCCGCAGCACGCGGCCGTACCACGACCGGTCGAAGATGGCGAAGTCGCCCGCGGCGGCGAGGGCGTTCCAGAACCGCCACATCCACGGCCGGGCCTGCTCCGCCTCGGTCGCGGCCACGGTCGGATGGACCTTGAAGCCGCGCGGGTCAAGGGCCTGGGCCAGATGGTTGATGATCGTCCCCTTGCCGGCGGCGTCCCAGCCCTCGAAGACGATCACCACCGGCACACCCGCCGTCCGGACGGCACGCTGGCAATCGCCCAGGCGGGTCTTCAGATCGGGGAAGGTCCGCTCAAAGGCGGTCTTGGAGACTTGTCGGTCGAGGTCGAGGAGTTCGAGCACGGGGAGGGTTCAGGGTTCAGGGTTCAGGGTTCGGGGTTCAGAGCCGGGCCGTGTCGGCCCGGTTTGAAGACTTCCGAAGTCTTCGAGACTTCGGAAGTCTGCTTGCGTCGCGTTGGGCAACGTCGGATTCCCAGTAACCATACGTCGCAGCGGAGGGCGAATCAACTCCGCCGTCGTGCTCCTAACTCTGTACGGCCACGGGGCTTGCAGGCGGCTGCCGGGGTGGTAGATTGATGTTCGCCGGCTCGCGACTCGGCACCGCCGAGGGCGGCTGAGCCACCGGCATGAGTTGTACCCATCCACAGAAGTGAGCCGTTGTGCCATGATGATCCCCACGCTCTTCTCGGTCAGCTATGCGGGGCTTTGGGGCCAGCACCGGCTGGACCTCAAGGCGTTTCTGCACAAGGCCGCAGCGCTCGGATACCGGGCCGTCGAGTTGATGGGCAAGCGCCCGCACCTGTCGATCCTCGATGTTACGGAAGCCAATCTTGCGGAAATCCGCGAGACGGCGGCCACGGCGGGCGTCCAGATCGCCACGATCGCCGGCTACACCAACTTCACCCTCGGCCGCGACACCGAAATCCCCGCCGTCGAAATCCAGGTGGCCTACGTGCGTAGGCTGGCCGAGCTGGCTGAGAAGGTCGGTGCAAAAATCGTGCGGGTCTTCACCGGTTACGCCACCGAGCCCGAGGGCGGCCAACGGGATTGGGACCTGTGTGTCCGGGCCATACAGGCGTGCGCCGAGGCGGCGGCCGGCTGCGGCGTGCTTCTGGGCGTTCAGAATCATCACGATGTCGGTGTGGGCGTGGATGCCTACGTCGAGTTCTTGGACGACGTGGGCCATCCCAACTGCCGCGCCATGTTCGACCCGTGGGCCCCGGCGTTGCACGGCGAGGACCTTCGGGCCTGCGCGCGGCGTCTGGCCCCGCGCATGGTCCAGACCACGCTGGCCGACTACGTGCGGCTCCCACGGTATGCCTATCTGCCGGGGCTGGTCAACTACCGCCGGTTGGAGGACATGGTGCGTGCCGTCCCGTTGGGCGATGGCTTCCTGGACCTGGAAGGTTTCTTTGCCGGTTTGCGGGAGGGTGGTTTCGAGGGCTACGCGGCCTACGAAATGTGCTCCCCATTGCGGGGTGGCGGGAGCGAGGAGAACCTCGACCGCGCGGCGCGGAGGAGTCTGGAGAGGATCGGACAGTGGGCCGCGCCAAACGCAACCATTTGCATGAGCTAAGGCCGTCCAGCAGCCTCTAAGCAGCCGGACGCGGCCCGGTTTGCAGAGTGGGTCTCACTCGGATTCCGCGCCGCGGTGGCTGGCGGGCGGGTCCGGTGCGCGAACGGGGCGGTCGCCGCGTCCGACCCCGTGGGAAGCCTCCGGGGTCTTTCCCCCTAGAGGGGGTGGCGAGCGTATGGGGGCCCCGTCCCCGGGAAACGGGTGCAAAATGCTTGACATTGATTTGACGGGAGAGTACAAGAGAATCGCGATCTACGCGGATCGCCACCGCTATCCCTTCGGTGGATTTCGGGTATTTGTTCGCCCGTGGCGAGTGTTCTCATAGCTATTTGTCCGCATATTCTTCAGTTCGCGAGGTGTTGCGATGAGTAGGATTTCGGATGTCGTGGCAGGTCTCCGAAAGGTAGCACGTCGTTTCCGGACCGGTAAGGCGAGGGAGGGCTCGCGTCGCGAGCCTGGACTGAGCGCCCTTCGCCACCCGCGGCTGGAGCCTTTGGAGGACCGCGTGTTGCTGGCGATCGACGACGAGATCCGCCGGGCGGTGGTCATCGGGATCGCCGATTATCAGAACCTTACGGACCTCAATTATCCGGCGGCCGACGCCCAGGCGTTCCGCGACCAACTGCTGACGGACGCCCGCTGGAGTGCCGGCAACATCACTCTGCTGACCAATGCGGCGGCGACGAAGTCCGCCATTCAGACGGCCATCTCCACTCTGGCCGCGGCCACCGACGGCGACGACAAGGCCGTGATCTTCTTCGCCGGGATAGGGAAGGCCGGTCCGGACCTGGCCCCGATCGACGAGCTGGTCGACCTCAAGGACGAATACATCGCCTGCCGCGACTCCACCCTGGGCCCGTCGCCGACTTACTACCCCAACAGCACGTGGATCCGCGACGACGAGTTCCGCGTCTGGCTGGAGGCGTTCAACGCCAACGCCGAAGTCAGTGTCTTCGTCGATACCGACGGCAGCGGCGGCTTCATCAAGGACTTCGGGACGAGCAGCATCCCCGGGATCAACGTCACCACCTACAAGAACGATCCGCGGCCCGGCTTCGACGTGACCAACTACAAGGCCGACTCGCAGCCCGGCTTCACCGTCGACCTCTTCCAGTCGGCCCCGGAGGCCGGCCTCGAAGTGACCAACTACAAGGCGGGGCTGGGCGGCCTCTCGGTCACCAACTACAAGGCGAACACCGGCTCCGCCATCGGCACCATCGACAACCTGGCCGAGGCCTACACCCTGATCGGCACCCCCGCCTACCAGTCCTGGAAAGTCACCGAGAACTCTCCCTACGTCAACTACATGGACGGCGGCGGCGGCGGCGGCGCGAATTTCACCGCCGGTGCGGCCGGGGCATACAACGTGGCCGACCGGGCGTTCCCCGGCTTGCTCCAGACCAACGACAACAACGATTACGCCGTCGAAGCCACCGGGAGCATCATGATCCCGGCTCCCGGCGCCTACACCTTCGGCGTCAACAGCGACGACGGCTTCGGAGTGCGGATCACCGGCCACTCGCAGAACTTCTACTTCGAGTATGCCGCTCCCCGCGGCCCCGGCAACACCGTGCAGGCCTTCAACTTCACCGAGGCCGGCACCTACGACGTCCGGCTGGTGTTTTACGAGCGGGGCGGCGGCTCCGAGGTGGAATTCTTCGCCGCGCCGGGGAGTTTCACCGGCTTCGGCGACACCGGCACCTGGCGCCTCGTGGGCAACACGATCAACGGCGGTCTGGCCGCGGGCCATGCGGGTGGACCTCCCGTCACCAATGTGGCGGACGCCGAGGCCGTCATCGCGGACTGGACCAGGCAGTGGTGGTCCGCCCGGGAGACCGCCCCGTACGTCAACTACATGAATACGGGCGCCGACGGGCATTACTACGCGGGCGCGGTGGCCCCGGACCAGCCCGTCGCCAACCGGACGTACCCCGGCTTGACGATCGGGACCAACGCGGACGATTTCGTGACCGAAGTCAAGGGCACCGTGTTCTTCCCGTACGTTCCCCTTGGGCCTACCGACCCCTACCCCAGTTGGACGTTCGGCGTCAACAGCGACGAAGGCTTCTCGCTGACGATTAGCGGCCAGGGCTGGAGCGACACCTTCTCCTATCCCGGCCAACGCTCCCCGGGCGACACGCTCCACACGTTTGCCGTCCCCGCCTTCGGCGCTTACGACCTGCGCCTGGTGACTTTCGACAGGGCGGGCGGCGCCGAGGTCGAGATGTACGCCACGCAAGGGAACATCACCGACTGGAACGACCCCACCGCGACGTGGGATCTGGTCGGCGACACGGCCAACGGCGGTCTGCTCACCTGGACCCCTGGCCACCCGTACATGATGGACATCAGCTCCGCCGAAGGCTTGATTGCCAACCCGTCCGCCGCGGCGTGGACGGCCAACGAGACCGCCCCGACCGTCAATTACCTCGGCAGCGGCCTACTCAACGGGAATTACGGCTCCGACCGGGCGTTTCCCTCGCCCGCCCCCCCAGCGATCAACGACAATCTCGTCCTATATGCCACGGGCCTCATCTCGGTTCCTACGGCGGGCAACTGGACGTTCGGCGTCAACAGCGACGACGGCTTCGGCCTGCAGATCAACGGCGGTCCCACGTTCACTTGGGTCGACGGGAGCGGCGCGCAGATCGCCGGCAATCAGTTCTATTACGACGGCGGGCGCGGCGCGGCCGACTCGCTTGCGCAGGCCGATTTCCCCTCGGCCGGCAACTACAGCGTCCAGTTCGTGTGGTTCCAGGGCGGCGGCGGCGCCGAGGTCGAGCTCTTCGCCGCCACGGGCGCCAAGACCGGCTGGGACACCGATTTCGCCCTGGTCGGCGACACGCCCCACACCGGGCTGACCATGGTCGGCGGCTGGACCGCCACCCTCTACCAGGCCAATGTCCCCCTCAACAATACGAACGCGATGGCCATAAGCGTCATCCTCGATCCGGCGCTGCAGGCCTGGTCCGCCACCGAGAACGCCTCTTACATCAACTACATGGTCAGCGGCGGGGACGGCCACTTCTACGCGGGCGCGGGCGGCAACCAGGAAGTTGCCAACCGCAACGTCCCTGTTTTTTCCGCGGTGCCCGTCGATGATTTCGCCGTGCGGGCCCGGGCGACCGTTTATATCCCGACGGCCGGACTGTGGACCTTCGGCGTCAATAGCGACGAGGGCTTCCGCCTGAAGCTGACCCGATTCGGCGACACCTTCGAGGCCGTCTTCCCCAACCAGCGGACCGCCGCGGACACGCTGGCCCTGTTCGATCTGACCGAGTCCGGCGCCGGCGCCTACGAGTTGGAGTTGACCTACTTCGAGCACACCGGACCTTCCGAAGTCGAGCTCTTCGCCGCCGAAGGCGACTACACGGAGACCGGGCCCGTTCCCGGCTTCGATCCCAACGTCTTCCATCTGGTCGGCGACACGGCCAACGGCGGGCTGACCGTTTGGGTCCCCGGCCATCCCGTGCTGGTGGACATCGGCGTGGCCCAGTCCGTCATCGCCAATCCGTCGCAGGCGTCCTGGACGGCCACCGAGGTCGCCCCCACGATCAATTACATGAACACCGGCGCCGACGGACACTATGCCGCCAACCGGACGTTCCCCGGCTTGGTCATCGGCACCGACGCCGACGACTTCGTCGTCGAAGCCAAGGCCTCCATCAACGTCACCTCCGCCGGCGACTGGACCTTCCTCGTCAACAGCGACGAGGGCTATCTATTGACCATCACCGGCTACGGCCAGACGTTCACTTCCTCGGTCCCGGGCTTGACCGGTGGACCGACCGACTCGCTGGCCGTCTTCAACTTCGCCCAGACCGGCGTCTACAGCGTGGACCTGGTCTACTTCGAGCGCAGCAGCGGCGCCGAGGTGGAGCTCCTGGCCGCGCCGGGCGCTTACACGGCGTACGATTCCCTGGCGTTCGATCTGGTGGGCGACACGGGCGCGGGCGGGTTGTCGGCCTGGGTCCCCGGCCATCCGCCGAGCATGTTCGACATCGAGGTCGCCGAGGACCTGGTCAACAACCCCTCGGCCGCCTTGTGGACCGCCAGCGAGGTCGCGCCGTGGATCAACTACTTGAACACGGGCGGGGACGGGCATTATGGAACCAACCGGATGTACCCGGGCATCTTCCCCGGCTACGAGGTGGACGACTTCGCCATCAAAGCCACGGCCACCCTCTACATCCCCACGGCCGGCGAATGGACCTTCGGCGTCAACAGCGACGACGGATTCCGGCTCACCTTGACGGGCGCGGCGGGCCAGACGTTCACCTCGGTCTTTCCCGGCGGGCGGGGCGCGGCCGACACGCTGACGACCTTCAACATCTTCGAGCCCGGCGAGTACGAGATGCGGCTCGTCCATTTCCAAGGGGTAGGCGGCGGCGAAGTGGAGTTGTTCGCCGGGTACGGCAATTTCGACACCTGGGCCGCGGGCGGCACCGCGTGGGACCTGGTGGGCGATACGGCCAACGGCGGCCTCTTAACGTATATCCCCGACCCGAACGCCCCTCCTCCCTTGAGGAACGTCGTCGCCATTGCCTCGTGCGGCGAGCGGGAAACCCGCAGGGAGGAGGCCGCGCTGAACGGCGGGCTGGGCCGCGGATTCTTCACCGCCTCCTTGCTCGAGGCCATGGGCTCCAAGCTGACCGACATCGACCTGGCCTGGCCCACCACGGGCACGGTCCAGGGGCCCGGCGGACCCGGAATGCTCGTCAACTTCTACAAGGCCACCGTCGCCGCCAGCACCTTTGGCGACCTGGCCGGCGCCGAGGCCATGATGCGGACCCCCGCGTCGCAGGCCTACGTGGTCTCCGAGATCGCCCCTTACGTCAACTATGAGGAGAACGCCGGCGGCCACCGCTTTACCGCCGGTAATGCCGCGCCCTTCAACGCGGCCGACCGCGCCTTCCCCAGCCTCTCGATCGGCACCGACGTCAACTACTACGGCATCATCGCCCGGGCGACGATCACCGTCCCCACGTTCGACAACTTCGTGGTCCGCGCCACGGGCAACATCGTCGTCGCCACCGAGGGCGACTATACCTTCGGCGTCAACAGCGACGAGGGCTTCAGCCTCACTTTGACCGGCACGGGCGGGCCCTTCACTCTGGAGGTCACCGGTCCGCGCACCCCGGCCGACAGCCTGGCCACCTTCCACCTCGTGCCCGGCACCTACGCAGCGGAGTTCACCTGGTGGAACCGCATCGGCGGCGCCGAGGCGGAACTGTTCGCCGCGCCGGGCGCATTTGCCGACTGGGCCGCGGGCGGCTCGAATTGGCACCTCGTGGGCGACGTGGCCAACGGCGGGCTCGAAGTCACCGGCGGCTGGGCCGCTACGGTCTACAAGGCCAACGTCGCCGTGACCTACCTGGCCGACGCCCTGGGCGTCATCGCCGATCCCACCAAGCAGACGTGGACCCGGACCGAGAACGCGCCCTACGTCAACTACTTCGCCGGCGGCAGCGACGGGCATTTCTTCCAGAACGCCGCCGCGCCCGGCAACGTCGCCAACCGCCAGGTCCCCGGCGTGGGCGACTACACGTTCGTGGTCCGCAGCGACGACGGCTTCAGCCTGAGCATCTTCGGCCACGGCCAGGTCTTCCACTCCGACGTCACCTGGGGCCGCGGCATGGACGACCAGCCCTATGCCGTGTTCTCCTTCGCCGAGCCCGGCGATTACGACCTCCGCATGTCGTTCTTCGAGATGGGCGGCGGCGCAGGCGTCGAGATGTTTGCTGCCCCGGGCAGTTGGACCGACTGGGGCCAGACCGACACGTGGCGCCTGATCGGCGATTCGGCCAACGGCGGGCTCGCGGCCAAGACCCCCGACGGAGGGCTCTTCTGGCTCTCCACCCAGGAACTCTTCAACTACGTTTCGCCGCGCGTCCGCGCGGTCTACGACGAGTTGGGCGGCACCACTCCCCGCCAAAACCCGCAGCTCTACGACCCCACCGGCCGCGGCTTCGACATCTTGCGCGCCCCGTGGGCAGCGGCCTCCAGCATGGGCGGCCTGACGGTCACCAACGCCAAGGCCAGCTCCACCCCGGTCACGGTCACCACCTACAAGGCCGGCACCGGCGGCTGGAACGTCACGACCTACAAGGCCAACTTCGGCATCGGCCCCACGCTCGCCAACGCTGAGGCGGTGGTCGTCACTCCCTCGATGCAGTCCTGGACCGCCTCCAGGGTCGATCCCGTCCTCAACTACGACAACAACGGCTCGGGCGGCCGTTTCCTGGGCAGCGTCCAGCCCCCGGGACTCACCGCCGCGGCCAACGATTTCGTCGTCGTGGCCACGGGGACCCTCTACGTCCCCGTCTCGGGCTCGTATACCTTCTTGGCCCAGACGGACGACGGGTTCAAGCTGACCATCACCGGCGCCAGGTTCAACAACACGGTCGGCGGCACCACCATCGGCGGCACCAACGGCGATACGGTCTTCATCGACGGCGGGATGGGCATGGGCGACCGCGGCGGGATCATCAACTACCTGGCCGCCGGCTCCTACAACGTCCGCTTCCTGTTTATGCAGGGCGGCGGCGGCGCCGGGGCGGAGCTGTTCGCCGCGCCCGGCCGGTGGAACTCGTTCGACGCCACCCAGTTCTTCCTGGTCGGCAACCCCTACACGACCCTGTCGGCCGCAAACGCGTGGACCGGCCCCACGGCCCCGGCCGGCTGGAACTCCACGACCTATAAGGCCAACGTCGGCACCAATACGAACATCGCCCAGTGCGAGGCCATCGTGGCCAACCCGGCCCTCTGGTCCTGGACCGCCAGCGAGGTCGTCCCGGTCATCGACTACAACCAGACCAGCGGCGGGCGGTTCCCCATCAACTATCCCGTGCCCGGCATGACCACCGGCAACGACATCAACGACTTCATCATTGTGGCCACCACGAAGATGTACGTCCCGGTCACTGGCCCGTACACCTTCGAGGTCTACAGCGACGACGGCTTCCGCATGACGATCTTCGGCGCCACGTTCAACAGCGTCACCAACGCCAGCATCGCCAGCTACGGCGGCGGCACGAACAACACCTTCCAGTTCGACGGCGGCACCGGAATGAGCGACCGGCTCGGCCGGATCGACAGCCTGGCCGCCGGCTACTACGACGTCCGCCTCATGTGGTACGAGGGGGGCGGCGGCGCCGGCGCCGAGGTCTATGCCATTCCCGGCGCGTTCACCGGCTTCGACAACCGCATGCAGCTCCTCGGCAGGCTCCAAGACATCGGCCTGACCGTGGGAACCGCAAGCGGGACCACCGTCAACAACCTCGCCGACGCCGAGTCCGTCGTGGCCGACTGGACCAAGCAGCAGTGGGTCGCGACCGACTACTCCTACACCGTCAACCGCTACAACACCGGCGCCACCGGCAACTTCCCCGGCGACCTGACCTATCCGGGGCTGACCATCGGCGCCGACGTCAACGAGTTCGTCACCGCGGCCCAGGGCTCGTTCGTGGTCCCGGCCGCCGGCACCTACACCCTGGGCGTCAACAGCGACGAGGGCTTCCGTCTGACGATCACCGGCGCCCCGGCCGCCACGTTCACCGCGGCCTACGGCGCGGGCACGACCTTTAGCGGCAACGTGCTCCAGCGCGACGGCCTGCGCACCGCGGCCGATTCCCTCGGCGTGATCGCCTTCCCCGCAGCCGGCGTTTACGCCTTCAACTTGTTGACCTTCGACCACACCGGCGGCGCCGAGGTCGAGTTGTTCTCAGCGGCCGGCGCGCAGCCGGTATTCGACCCTGCGCTGTTCGACCTCATCGGCGACAGCGCCGGCGGTGGGTTCGCGCTTTGGAACGGGATGGCGGCCTCGGGCGGCGACAACGGCCTGAAGTTGACCAGCAACCTGTTCTACGGCGAGCGCCTGGTGGCCTACGCGCCGACCGCGGCCTGGCAGCGGACCGAGCTGGCCCCGTACATCAACTACAACGGCAGCTCGATGACCAACAACCAGCCGCAGGCGGGCAACTACTTCTCCGCCGCCGGCAACGCCAACAACCGAAACGCCGACCGGCCCTTCCCCGGCCTGACCATCGGCCCGGACGTCAACGATCACGCCATCGAGGCCAAGGGCATCGTCCACATCCCCGCCGCGGGCAACTGGACGTTCAACGTCACCCACGACGACGGCTTCGGCCTCTACATCGACGGCAACGGCCTCTCCTACATCTATCAGGACATTACGGGGACGACCACGCGCAATCTGACGGTCAACTTCCCCGTGGCCGGCGACTACAACCTCCGCTTCACCTTCTACGAGCGGAGCGGCGGCGACCACGTCGAGCTCTCCGCCGCGCAAGGCACCGCCGGGTGGAACACCGGGTTCCGCCTCGTGGGCGACCAGGCCAACGGCGGCCTGGCCGTCGGCCCGGCCTGGATGATGAACCAGAATCCCAACTGGGACACCCGGGTGCCCAACATCCAGGTCACCACCTACAAGTCCGACCCGCTGCCCGGCCTGACCGTGGACGTCTTCCAGGCCAACACGCAGGCCGGCTACCAGGTCAACACCTACCAGGCCTCCCCGCAGCCCGGCATCGAGTACACGACCTACAAGACCGGGGTCGGCGGCCTGAAGGTCACCAACTACAAGTCCAACGGCGCCGTGGGCAGTCTGGCCGCCGCGCTCCTGCTGATCAACACCCCCTCGCTCCAGGCGTGGAAGCAGACCGAGACGGCCCCCTACGTCAACTACGACGACAACGCCGGCAACGCGGCCCACTTCTTCGCCTCGGCCGCCGCGCCCTACAACGTGGCCAACCGGGCCCTGCCCGGCATGACCATCGGCCAGGCCCTGGACAATTACGCCGTCGAGGCCGTCGGCACGATCCACGTCCCCGTCGGCGGCGAGTGGACCTTCGGCGTCAACAGCGACGACGGCTTCCAACTGACCGTCGTCGGGGCGACGTTCACCTCGGTGTCCAACGGCGCCGGCGCCGGCACCGACACCATGTCCTTCGCCGGTACGCGCGGCTCCGCCGACACGCTGGGCACGATCAATTTCGCCGCGGCCGGCGACTACCAGATCCGCATGGTCTATTACGAGGCCGGCGGCGGGGCCCAGGTCGAGATGTTCGCCGCCCAAGGCGCCCACCCCTTCTTCGGCAGCACCAACCAGTGGCGCCTAGTCGGCGACACGGGCAACGCCGGCCTGGGGGCCCCCGTCTCCAGCGGCTTCTACGTCACCGACTACAAGCCCGGCGTGCCCGGCTTCGACGTCCAGGTGATCCGGGCGAACGCCAACCCGGGCGACGCGGGGGCCGCCGAGAACATCCTCAACGGCTCCAACCGCACCAGCTCCGGTTCCAGGAACACGTCCGGCGGCACCAATGCGTCGCAGCAGGGGCCGTTCTACGAGACTGCCCAGGTCATCAACTACAGGAGCACCGAGGGCGGCGGGAATTTCGGCAGCGACCGTGCCTTCCCCGGCATGGTCGTCGGCAACGACAACAACGGCTTCGTGATGCTGGCCCAGGGGACGGTCTACATCCCGGCCTCCGGCAATTGGACCTTCGGCGTCAACAGCGACGACGGGTTCCGCCTGACCATCCCCGGCGCCACCATCACCGGCGTCACCAACGACCAGCAGAACGCCGCCCTGCCCAGCGGCCCCGGCACCGACACCCTGATGTTCTGGGCCGGGCGCGGCGTGGCCAACACCTTCGGCGTGTTCAACTTCCCCATTGCCGGCGAATACCCGGTGCGCCTGATGTCGTTCGAGGGCTCGGGCGTCGCGGCGGCCGAGTTCTTTGCGCAGCAAGGCGCCCACACCTCGTGGAACACCGGCTTCCGCATGGTCGGCGACCAAGCCAACGGCGGCCTCGCCGTGGCTGCGCCCGACGGCTGGGACCTCACCGTGTACAAGCACAGCGGCGATCCGGGCGACCTCAATGCGGCCCTGACCGCCATCGCCCAGAACCGCGAAAACGATGCGAACCGCTGGGCCCGCAAAATGGTCACCCAGTACATCAACTACATGGGGACCCCAGGAGACGGGCATTTCTACGCGGGCCAGCCGGCCGGCCAGAACGTGCCCAACCAGACCCTGCTGGGCATGGCCCCCGGCGCGGACGTGAACGGCTACGTGGTCCAGGGCAAGGGGACCATCTACTTCCCGGCCACCGCGAGCCCGACCACGTATACGTTCGGCGTCAATAGCGACGAGGGCTTCCGCGTGAACATCCGCGGCGCGACCTT
>CAYGZI010000044.1:0-17377 GCA_964354245.1 uncultured Planctomycetaceae bacterium | reverse complement strand
TCCCGACGGACGAGAGAGTTTTCTTGTTTTTCCGAAAGACTCACAGTCTCTGAGGCCCATGGCGGAGTTCCTCCAACAGGGCCACAAGGTGGAAGTGTTTCCGCACGCCGGACCCAAAGGGGAGGCGCTCAACGCGGTTCCCCACGTGGAGCCCAAGGTCGCGCCGAAGCCGCACGCGGAGAAGCAAATCGACGAGATGCGGCAACAGATCGAGCAGCTCCGCAAGCTGCTAGACGAGTTGCAGGCTCAAGTTGCGGCCCCAAAGGCCGAGCCCCCAAAGTAGCCAGGACGACGACCAGCCGCCCACGCGGCGGCGGCCCCAACCAGACGCCGACGTCACTGTGGTCCCGGATGATGCCCTCCCCGGGCCAATGTTCCGTCGGTTGCTTGGTTTTGGTTTCTTGTGAAGCCCCAGGCCGGCTGCTAGAGTAGAGAAGATGGCCGGCGCGATCGCGGTAGGAATCGATCTGGGGACGACCAATTCGGCGGCGGCATGGGTAGACCCCTCCGGCAGGACAGAGATGCTCCGCAATAGTGAGGGGGATCTCCTCACGCCAAGCGTCGTTCTCTTCGATGAATCGGAGGTGATCGTCGGCAAAGAGGCCCGTCGCGTGGCCGGGATCTACCCCGAACGGGTGGCCCAATGGGTCAAACGCGACATGGGGGCCCCGGTCTGCTCCAGGCCCATCCGCGGCGAGTTTCTCCCCCCCGAGGTGATCCAGGCCTGCATCCTGCGCAAGATGAAGGCCGACGTCGCCGCGGCCGTCGGGCCCGCGGCGAAGGTGGTGCTCACGGTGCCGGCCTACTTCGACGAGCCCCGCCGCAAGGCAACCGCCGATGCCGGCGAGATGGCCGGGCTGAGCCTCGTAGACATCGTCAATGAGCCGACCGCTGCCGCGCTCGGGTTCGGGGAGGTGCTCGGGTATCTGGGCCCCACGGGGAGCCTTCTGGGGCAGATGAACGTGATGGTCTACGACCTCGGCGGCGGCACCTTCGACGCCACGCTGCTGCGCCTGGCCCCCGGCGATATCCGCACCCTGGCCACCGACGGCGACGTGCAGCTCGGCGGCCACGACTGGGACACGCGACTGGTGGACTTCGCCGCCGAGGCATTCCAGCAGGCCCACGGCCAAGACCCGCGCCAAGACCCGGCCTCGCTCAACCGGCTTTATGAGGCCGCGGTCGAGGCCAAGCACACGCTCAGCGCCCGCGGGCACGTGGCGATGCGCGTCGACCATGCGGGCATCGCGCTGGAGGTGCCGGTCACGCGGGAACAGTTCGAGGAGATGACCGCAGACCTGCTGGAGCGGACCGCGTACACCAGCCGCCAGCTCTTAGCCGCGGCTGGACTGCAATGGAGCGACGTGGCGAGGATACTACTGGTGGGCGGTTCCACGCGTATGCCGATGGTCGGCGCCATGCTCCAGCGATTGACCGGCATCGCCCCGGACCGCACCGTGAATCCCGACGAGGCCGTAGCCCGCGGGGCAGCGCTTTACGCCCATTATCTCCTCTGCGCGCCGGAGCGGGGCGGACCGGGGGCAGCGTTCCAGGTCACGAACGTCAATTCCCACAGCCTGGGGGTGGAAGGGATCGACCCGGCCACGCTCCGGAAGATCAACGTGATCCTCATCCCGCGCAACACGCCGCTTCCGGCCCAAGCGACCGAGCGGTTCGCCACAAAGGCCGACGCTCAGCGGTCGATCGCCATCCAGGTGCTGGAGGGCGAGAGCACGCTGCCCGGTGAGTGTACCGCCATCGGGCGGACCGTAATCCGGGACCTGCCCGCGGGGCTCCCCAAGCAGTGGCCCGTGGAAGTCACCTTTGCCTACGGGACCAACGGGCGGCTGAGCGTGCGCGGGGTGGTGCCGGGGACGCACCGCGAAGTGACGTTGGAGCTGGAGCGCGACGTGGGCCTGTCGCGGGAGGGGATTTCCCGCTGGAAGCAGGCGGTAGATTCGGCGGCGGGCTTCGACCGGTTCGAGGCCCTGGTGCAAGAGGTTTTGCGCGTTCCCGCCGCGGCATCGGGGGCGGTGCTGCCGGCAGACGCAGACGGCGGCGCGTTGGCCGAGGTTGTCCCGACGATGACTTCGCAGCCTGTGGCCCCGGGGGCGTTTCAGCCGGTCGAGGCGGGGCATTCAGCCGCAGGCGGCAGCGGCCGGTGGGTCATTAGCGCGATCGCGTATGCCGTCTCCGCGGCCGCCGGCATCGCCCTGGCCTATATTCTGGTATCCTGGTTGGTCCCCGGGGTAAGGCTGCCCAAGCTCTGGTAGGTGCAATCGCTATGACGAAGGAATCGACGCCGGCGATCGGGATCGACCTGGGCACGACCTACTCCATGCTCGCCCGGCTGGACGAAAACGGCCACCCCGTCACGCTGGTCAACGCCGAGGGCGACCGCTCCACGCCCAGCATGGTGCTCTTCGAGGGAGACGAGGTGATCGTCGGCAAGGAGGCCCTCAAGGCATTTACGGCCGAGCCCGCCCGGGTGGCCGAGTGCTTCAAGCGCGACATGGGCCAGCGGGTCTACCACAAGGCCATCGAAGGCAAGCAGTATCCGCCGGAAGTGATCGCGGCGATGATCCTCAACAAGCTGCGGGCCGACGCCGTGGCGCAGATCGGCCGGTTCGAGAAGGCGGTGATCACCGTGCCGGCGTACTTCGACGAGGTCCGGCGCAAAGCGGTCCAGGACGCCGGCTACATGGCGGGCTTCGACGTGATGGACATCATCAACGAGCCCACCGCGGCGGCCGTCGCGTTCGGGTTCCACCAGGGGTTTGCGGCCGAGAGCGAGCCGCCGGACGCGCCGCAGCGGGTCGTCGTGTACGACCTGGGCGGCGGCACCTTCGACGTGACGGTCATGGAGATCCGCGGCACCCAGTACGTCGCGCTGGCCACCGACGGCGACGTGCAGTTGGGCGGCTACGACTGGGACCAGCGGATGGTGGACCTGGTGGCCGCGGCCTTCGCGCGACTGCACGACGCCGACCCGCGCGAGGACCAGGTCGCCGCCGGCAAGCTCTGGCGCGAGTGCGAAGACGCCAAGCGGACCCTCTCGGTGCGGGTCAAGGTCTCAGTGCCCTGCCAGTACCGCGGACACTCGGAGCGGATCGACATCACGCGCGAACAGTTTGAAGAGGCCACCCAGGACCTGCTGGACCGCACCCGGTTCACCCTGACCCAAACGGTCCGGGCGGCCGGGCTGACCTGGAGCCGGGTGGACCGGCTGCTATTGACCGGCGGGTCCACGCGCATGCCCATGGTCCGCAAGATGGTCCGGCAGACCGCCGGCAAGGAGCCCGACACCTCGGTGGCGGCCGACGAAGCCGTGGCCCACGGCGCGGCCCTCCGCGCCGGCCTCCTCATCGCCCGAAGCCAAGGACTGCCCCCCGCCTTCCGCATCAAGAACGTCAACAGCCACAGCCTCGGCGTGGTGGGGGTGGATCCGAAGACGCGCCGTCGTCGGGCCGGCATCCTCATCCCGCGCAACACGCCGATCCCCTCCAGCGCCAAGCGGACTTTCCGCACACAAAAGGCCGGCCAGAAGTCGATCCTCGTCCAGATCGTCGAGGGGGAAAATCCGTCGCCGGACGACTGCACGCAGATTGGCCGCTGCACGATCCGCGGGCTGCCGCCGGACCTGCCGGCCCGGTCGCCGGTCCAGGTGGTCTTTCACTACAAGCCCAACGGCCGGCTGAAGGTCCGCGTCTCGGTGCCCAACACCGACAGCCGATTGGAGACGGAGTTTGCCCGGGAGAACGGCCTGCCCAAGGAGCACCTGGACGGCTGGCGGCGGTACATCAGCGGGGCAGAGGCGACGGAGTACCGCTGAACGGGGTGAGCCATCGGCCTTGCACCGCTTGTGTAACCCTTCTTGCGGTGGGCGAATGCGGCTAGAATCCCCACTTCATGGGCATCCGGCCCGTTGGCAGCGGAAAGGCTTGAAGGTAGCTTAGCTGCAGTCGTCGGCCTTCCGCAAAGTGCCGTGTTGCACCTGAAACCGGAGGAGCCGTTTTTGGGCAACTTTCTGGGCGATGGCACGATAATAGGACGGCAGTCTTTCTTTCCGAATGGTTCTCGCCGCGCGTTGTCAATGCTCCTCCGCACCGCTAGAGTGCTGATCGAGGAGCCCAGGGAGGTGAATGCAATGTCTTTTGAGCAAGAACTGTGTGAGTTGTGGCAGCGGCCCGGTCTGCTCACCGCTCCCCCACAAGTTGGTGTGCGCGGCCGAGACGAGGCTGAGGCGCACAGCATTTGGATGCTGCGGGAGTTGTATCGGTGCGTTGTTGCCAGACAAGGACCGAGTTTCACGCTTCGCTTCGATGCTTCTCACGGCGCGTGCAGGAGGTGGGATGGCAACGTCGAAAATTGGTTTGTGGATCTGTTTGACAAGGCCCGCGGTGGAAACCGAATCGCACGATTCGTCGTGAGCGGGGGCTGGGGGTTGGGGGGGATGGAGACGGACCCCCTCCTCTGGTCGGACGGTATGCCGGAAGCAAGGCCACCCTCCTATTTCATTCATATAGTCTATCGAAGCAGCGGCCGCCTAGCGTGGGCGGCGACGGGGGCACGACGCGAAGACGACGTGTTCTTCACCCTATTCTCCGGGATTCCAGAACGGCAGGTTCACTACCTGTAAGACCAAGGTGACGGGTAGCTGAAACGCGGAGGCTGGTCGTTCCACCCTGGTTTCGGTTTTCAGGGTATCTAGTTGACTTCGCGGGCGCTTTGATGTGGGAAAGCCTCGCTGCACGCAAGCCGGCGGCGAGGTATAATGCAGGTGTCCGCCGCGAGTGCGAGAAGTCGCCATGAGCGAGATCATCTTCCTTGTCGAGGAGGCGCCCGAAGGAGGGTACACGGCCCGTGCCCTCGGGCAATCCTTTTTCACCGACGGCGACAGCGCGGAAGAACTGCGGAAGAACGTCCGCGAGGCGGTCGAGTGCCATTTTGACGAGGGCCAGCGTCCGAGAATCATCCGTCTGCACTTCGTGCGCGAGGAAGTGATGCAGGCATGAAGCTTCCTCCTAACAGTCGGTCCAAGGCATCCAACACTTCGCGCACCGCCGGGGCAACGGCAGCCCGGACGGCCGGGGTACACTCTTCACCGAACGAAAGCACATCCGCGGCTTCAATCCCGACAAGGAGGATATTTCCGTCGCTCGGAAGCGGGACGCCGGCGTGGCGGCCCAAGGCCAGGGCGGTCGGCAGATTCACGTCGTGGGCCGAGGCGCTCCTTTGGGTCGGGATGGAATCCACGCCCAGGCGATGGATGGTGCCGGGCGGGGCCCCGGTGCAGATCGCGTCGATCACAATCGCCGCGTCAAACCCGGCCATCCGCTCCATCAGACGCAGGCCGCCCCAATAGTCCTCCGAGACCTCCACGTCGGGCCGGTCGGCCAGGAGCGGCCTCAGCTCCGCGGCCACGCGCAGGCCCACGCTGTCGTCGGTCACCAGGGGATTGCCGAGGCCGAGGACGAGGGTCTTCATGCGCACCCTGGAGGAGTGAATCCGTCAAAGGAGTGGGCCGTGATCGCGGGCGCCGTGCAGAATGCGGGCAACCCAAAGCCCATCCGGAACCGAGCAGTAGTAGACAACGTAGTTGCCGACGCTGAAGCTCCGGTACCGGCCGGAGGCGAATTCAGGCCGCAATTCTCCCATTTCGGGCCGCGTCGCGATCAGCTCGCAAGTCGTCTCGATCCTGCTCAAGAGGGCATCGGCAGCCGTGGGATTGTCCTTGGCGATGTGATAGCCGATTTCTGCGAGGTCCCGGAGCGCGGACGGAGAGTAGATTACCGTCGGCATCACTACGGCTCGCTTTCCTCGGCGAGTCGCCGTCGGATGTCGGCCTTGACGTCTTCGAGGTTCAGCGGGCGCCCCTCACCCCGCTCCAGTTCCTCGATCCCCTGATTCACCTGGCGAATGGTCTCTTCGCGGCGCTTCAACAGTTCCACGGCCGCATCCAGTGCCTGCTCACGGCTCTCAAACACACCTCGCGCGACCGCGTCCTCGATGTATTGTTCGTTGCTGGGCGAGAGATCGGTGCTCATGGAGGACTCCTAGACCGGTGCCGCCATCTTCCCTATTATCGCCTTTCAGCCCCGTCAAGGCCAGAGGGTGGCGTACTGTCCGACCTGCTCGATCCAGCCCGGCCCGAGCTTGGCCCGATGCTCGTGCGGCAGCAAGACCACCAGTCGCTTGGCCCCCAGGAGCCGGCTCGGATGAAGCCCGTAGAAGAGATCCAGGTAGCTTGACGAAGAGTAGCAGGCTTCCAGGAAGGTCTCCAAGGCCCGGGTCGTAAGCCGCTGCGGCTCGGCCGTGGGGTCGAGAATCACCTGGAGCGTGGTGTGCGGATTGTCGGCCAGGACTTGCCGGATCAGCCCCGCGGCGGCCTGGCGCCGGGAGTGAAAATCGGCCGAGCGGATCCATAGGCTAAACGCCTGGGCCCGCTTCGCCGCCGGGGGAAGTCGTGCGGGGCCTTGGTCCAGGTCAATCCGGGCGACGGCAACCGGCCCCGAGGCGTTCTCGGGAACCTCCAGCGACGGAGGCCCAACCGGGTCGTACTCCAGGCCGAAGGCGTCCTGGGCCTCTTCCATGAGCTGGTACATCTCCTCCAACGCCAGCGTCGGCGTCTGGAGCACGTAGTACGGCGGGCGGGCCTGGTGCCTCAGCCCCAGAGCCTCGGCCTCCCGGCGAAACTCCGTCCCCGGGAGGACCGACAGATTGAAGACCTGCACTGCCGAGTACAGCTTTGAGCCGTGCAGATACTCGATGCCGCGGCGCACGGAATCGGCCGTGTCGCCGGGCAGCCCGAGGATCAGATCGACCCGCACTGCGATGCCCGCTTCGAGCATCGCCCGGGCGCCGCGCTCGAATGCCTTGAGGTTGACCTTGCGGCCCATCAACTCTTGGGCGCGGGGATCGACCGATTGCAGGCCGATTTCGACCTCCGAGAAGTTGGCCGCCCGCAGCAGGGCCGCCCCCTCAGCGTCGATCCCCTCGGCCCGCAGCTCGCCGAAGAAGGCAAGTTGGCGACCGGGGTTGTTGCGGGCCAGGAGGTGGAGAAACTCCTCGAAATCCGGGCGCTGGTTGAGCGTGGGGTCCAATAGCACGACCTCGCGGGCCCCGCGGCCGGCGGCGTGGCGGAGATTGGCGGCAATCTTCTCGGGCGAGAGGAAGGAGACGCCCCGGTAGCCCTTGGGATAGTAGCAGAACTTGCAGCGGAACCGGCAGCCCCGCATGGTCTCCAGGAACATGACCTGCTCTTCGGCGGCATCGAGGATTCCCTCCAGGTACGGCGAGGAGACTTCATCCAGACTCGCCAGCGGCGTGCGGGACCCCCGTGGGAAAAGCGGATAGCGGAAAGCGGAAAGCGGTACGCTTGACTCAACCTCGTCTGTCCGCTTTCCGCTTTCCGCTTTCCGCTTTCCTACCCTCTCGCCCAAGAGTGCTTCCAGCAGATCGGCGAACGTCTGCTCTCCCTCGCCCAGGACGGCGTAATCCACCGCCGGATGGTCGTGTACCCAATGGTTGTCGGCGGTGATCTCGGGCCCGCCCAGCACGATGCCAAGTTCGGGCCGGGCCTGCTTGAGCCGCTCGGCAATCCAGAGCGTGCGCTCGACGTTCCACACGTAGCAGGTGAAGCCGACCATCCACGGCCGCCGCGAGAGGATTTCCTCAACAAGCCCCTGATCCCCCATCGCGTTGGCCACGGGCGGCGGGAGGATCTCAATCTGATAGCCGCCGTTTTCCAGCCCCCGTTTCCGTGCAAAGAGCTTCAGATACCCCGCAGCCAACGGGACGTTATGGCGCACCGCCTGCGATCCCGGCGGCGGGATGGGAAGCTGGACGAGTAGTACGGTTCGGCGGGGGAGACTCACGTGCGGACGCAAATGGGTAGCCAACTGAGTGCAAAGTGAAAAGTGCAAAGTGCAAAATGGCCTCCCAAGGTCGATTTCGCGTCGCGATCAGCTTCGTCCGCCACGCGTCGCGATTCGCGGGAGGCACCCCGCGGGTCTCACCCCGGTATATCCGTTTGCACTTTGCACTTTTCACTTTGCACTTTTCAATCTCATTCGATCTTGGTCATTGGGCCTTGGTCATTTGTCATTTCTCTACAGCTTCACCTCGATCCCCGCCAGCTTCGGACCGATCGTGGCCACGTCCTGCCGGCTGGTCAGGTCCAGCACCGGGGCCCGCACGCAGACGGCGTGGAAGGGCTCGCGCAGGACGTCGATGGTGTACTGCACGGCATCCGTCACCTCCAGCTCGCCGCGCGGTGACGGACGGATCTTACGGCAGGCCTCGAAGATCGGCGGGCCGAAGCGCCAGCAGTTCATGCTCAGCCAGAGAGGGCGCGGCAGCGAGGCCAGCGTCGCATCGTCCGGCTTTTCGAGGATCCGCGTCAAGCGTCCGTCGCCGTCGATCCGCCCCACGGCAAACTGCCGGATCCGCTCCGCCGAGATGTTGCTCCCGGCGAACATCGCATCCTGCTCGAACAGGGCCGCCGCAAAGCCCTCTTGTTGCCGGAGCCGGCGCAGGGCCTCGTGCGGATAATAGTTGTCGGAATTGATCGCCAGAAAGGGATCGGGACCGGCAAACGCCTCGGCCGCAGCCACCGCGTCGGCCGTGCCCCGCGGCTCCTGCTGGACCGCGTACTCGATCCGCAGCCGCTTGGGCTCAAGCTTATCGTAGTATTGTCGGATCGCGTCGTGGTCGGGGGCCACGATCAGGCAGACCCGCCGATAGCCCGCATCGGCCAGCGACGACAGGACGTAATCCAGGAACGGCCGGCCGATGGGAATCAGGGCCTTGACCCCGGTTTCGGCTGCGGCCCGCTGGCCTTCGTCCAACGGCGCCGCCCCGTCGGCCCGTCTCATGCGGGTGCCCAGGCCGCGGGCGAGAATGACCGCTTTGTCCATCGACTCCCCCCACTGCGAAGAGCGTTCTGACGGGTGCGAATACTTCATTATCCTCTCGTGGCGGCGGGTTGCCAAGGCGTGATTTCGAGCGGCCCGGTGCGGGTGATTGCAGGCCGAGAGGGATTCTGGTATCACATTGGGATTAGGGATTGGGGCTTTGGCCCGTGGGTCGAGTGCATCGCGGACACCTTCCGGACGGGCAACGTCGAAATGAGAAATGAGAAGTGAGAAATGAAAAATGAGAGGTGCAAAGTGCAAATTGGCAGACAGGCCCCCATTTTGCACTTCTCATTTCTCACTTTTCACTGGCCCAGTTTGACGCCCAATCCCTGATCCCCAATCCCTAGCCCCCAGCCCCTGAACCCTGAACCCTGAACCCTGAACCCTGAGTCTCCCCATGTCCAAGCCGGTGCGCGTGGGTCTTGCCGGTTCGCAGTTCATCACGACCATCCACGCCGAATCGCTCAGGTCAGTGCCGCAGGCCGAGTTGATCGCCGTCTGCTCGCCCACGCCGGGCCATGCCGAGGCGTTTGCCGCCCAGCACGGCATCCCGCACCATCTGAGCGACTACAAGAAGCTCCTCGAAATGGACGAGCTGGACGTGATCGTGTTGGGCGTTCCCAACGACTTGCACTGCCGCCTCACGGTGGAGGCGGCTGCGGCCGGAAAACACGTGGTCTGCGAGAAGCCGCTGGCGATGAACCTCCGCGAGGCCGACCTGATGATCGACGCCTGTTGCAAGGCGAACGTGAAGCTCATGTATGCCGAGGAGCTGTGCTTCGCGCCCAAGTACGTGCGGCTCAAGAAGCTTCTGGACGACGGCGCCCTGGGCGAGCCCACCCTGCTGAAGCAGGCGGAAAAGCACGACGGCCCCCACGCCCCGCACTTCTGGGACGTAGACCGCGCCGGCGGCGGCGTGACCATGGACATGGGCTGCCACGCCATCGAGTTCTTCCGCTGGATGCTCGATAAGCGCCCGATCAAGTCGGTCTACGCCCACATGGATACGCAGGTCCACAAGGAGAAGACCCGCGGCGACGACAACGCCCTCTTGATCCTCGAGTTCGAGGGCGGCTGCGTGGGTCTGGCCGAAGAGAGCTGGACCAAGCTGGGCGGCATGGACGACCGCGCCGAGGTCTACGGCTCCAAGGGCGTGGCCTTTGCCGACCTGCTGCGGGGCAACTCGATCGTGACGTACAGCGCCGGCGGCTACGATTACGCGGTGGAAAAGGCGGGCTCGACCGCGGGCTGGAGCTTCACGATCTACGAAGAGGCCTGGAACTACGGCTTCCCGCAGGAGATGGCCCACTTCGTCGATTGCGTGCAAAACGACAAACAGCCGCTGGAGACGGGCCAGGACGGCCGGGCCGTGCTGGAGGCGATCTTCGCCGCGTACGAGTCGGCCGGGACCGGGCGCAAAGTGCCGCTCCCGTTTGCAGCCGACGCCGCCAGGCCGTATGATCTGTGGAAGAAATCGCCGTCCGCATAAAGCCGCGACCGCCGGTCGCGGTTCACGCCATCAAGGCGCGACCGCCGGTAGCGGCTTTATGACTGTGCCGTGGAGTCTGTGTTCCAAGAGAGATGTTCGACATCAGGAGACCGCCGATGAGAGCCAGCTTGAGTGCGACCGTTTGGTGTGGGCTGTTTATCGTTGTCGGCTTTTGCGCTGCGCGAGTGCGGGCCGCTGAGCCCGACCCGCGGAGCAAGCTGGAAAAGCGGGTCTTCCGCAATGCCGAGGGCGAGACGCTTTCGTATCGGCTCTTCGTGCCCAAGGACTACGACGCGAAGAAGAAGTACCCCTTGATCCTGTTCCTCCACGGCGCCGGCGAGCGGGGAGACGACAACGAGCGCCAACTGGTCCATGCCCAAGTGCTCCGGTTCGTGAGCGACGAGACGGCGAAGAAGCAGCCCTGTTTCCTCGTGGCGCCGCAGTGCCCGACGGGCGGTTGGTGGGCGGACATCCCGGGCCGGCGTGCCAAGAAGCCGGAGGCTGCCAAGAAGCCGGAGGCTTCAAAGAAGTCGAGCAGCCCGATGAAGCTCACGCTGGCGTTGTTGGACAGCCTGGACAAGGAGTTTCCGATCGACCCCGACCGCCGCTACGTGACGGGGCTCTCGATGGGCGGCTTCGGCTCGTTCGGCCTCTGCCTGGCCCGGCCCGACTACTTTGCCGCGGCCGTGCCGATCTGCGGCGGGACCGACGCGTCGAAGGCCAAGGACATGGCCTCGGTCGCGTTCTGGGTCTTCCACGGCGGCGCGGACCCGGTGGTCAAGCCCGAGCTATCGCGCGACGCCGTCAAGGCCCTCAAGGAGGCCGGCGCCACGGTCAAGTACACGGAGTACCCCGGCGTGGGCCACGACTCGTGGAGCAAGGCGTACAACGAGCCGGAGCTGGTGGATTGGCTCTTTGCGCAGAAGCGGAAAGCGAAGTAGGGTTCGGGGTTCAGGTTTCAGGGTTCAGATTCAGAGCCGGGCCGTGTCGGCCCGGGGGGCGTAGCGGCGGGGCTTGCCCCGCACGGGTGTTAAACTGCCGACAGAGCACATATTCATCCCATCGCCGACACAAGGAGATACACACCATGACCGAGAAAACGGTCTCCGGATCGAACGCGAAACACAGCTCGCTCGACCGCCGCGGATTCCTCGCGGGAGCCACGGCCGCTGCCGCGGGACTCACCGTGGTCGCGCCGCAAACGGTGCGCGGCACAACGGCCAATAGCAAGGTCAAGATCGGACTGGTCGGCTGCGGCGGACGCGGCCGGTGGATCGCCGATCTCTTCATGAAACACGGCGGCTACCAGTTGGTGGCGACCGCCGATTACTTCGCCGATCGTGCGAACGGGGCAGGCGATCAGTTCAAGGTCGATTCCCAGCGCCGCTACACCGGGCTGGCCGGGTACAAGCGGCTCCTGGAGACGGCCAAGCCCGACGCGATCGTCGTCGAAAGCCCGCCCTACTTCCACCCGGAGCACGCGATGGCCGGCGTCGAGGCCGGCTGCCACGTCTACGTGGCCAAGCCGATCGCCGTGGACGTGCCCGGCTGCCTCACCATCGGCCAGTCCGGGCGCAAGGCCACCGAAAAGGGCCTGGCGTTTCTTGTGGATTTCCAGACCCGGGCCAACGATTTCTACCGGGAGGCGATCCGCCGCGTCCACGCCGGGGCGATCGGGCCGCTGGCCAGCGGCGAGGCGGTCTACTACTGCGGCGTCACCTGGGGCGGCGACGAGGCGATCAAGATCGACGCGACGAATCCCGAGAACCGTCTCCGCGCGTGGGGGCTCGACAAGGTCCTGTCGGGCGACATCATCACCGAGCAGAACATCCACGCCCTGGATGTGGCTACCTGGATCGTGAACGATCAACCACTCAAGGCCGTCGGCACCTGCGGCAAGAAAGGACGGCTGGACAACGGCACCTGCAACGATCACTTCGCCGTGATCTATTCCTTCCCCAAGGACGTGGTCGTCAGCTTCGCCTCGAAGCAATACGGCACGGGCTACGACGACATCGGCTGCCGGATGTTCGGCCCCAAGGGAACGATCGACACGCACTACGGCGGCACCGTGGTCGTCCGCGGGCTGGGGGGCGGGTCGTACAAGGGCGGGAACACCGGCAACATCTACACCGACGGGGCGGTCCGCAACATCGCCGACTTCCACGCCAATATCCTCAAGAAGGACTTCTCCAATTCGACGGCGGCCCCCAGCGTCCGCAGCAATCTCACCACGATCCTGGGCCGCACGGCCGCCTACAAGCGGGCCGAGGTGACCTGGGACGAGATGCTCCGGGCCAACGAGAAGTTTGAGTTCGACACCAAGGGTCTGAAAGCGTAGGTGCAAACGCGCCAACGGGGTCGGGAGTCTTTTCCCACGTCGGCCGTGACGTCGCCCCATTCGGGAGAGTGGTGGCCGCCGACGCGGGAAAAGACTCCCGACCCCCTTTTCGTTCCGCGGCCCAACACCGCTTGACTTCCAGCCGCGGATGACTACACTGGTCGGGAAGGTGGTATCAGACTATGTGTACTAGCAGTGATAATCCCCTAGAAGACCTGGACGAATGCCCCTGCTCCGGGGCCACGCTGGCCAAGTTCGTGCAGCCCGCGATCATGACGATCCTCGCCGGCGGCCCGCTGCACGGATACCGGATCGTCGAGCGGGCCGCGGAGACTCCGCTCCTGGGAGGGAGCCGCCCTGACCCGACCGGGGTCTACCGCGTGCTGCACGTCATGGAGGAGCGGGGGCTGGTCGTTTCGGCGTGGGACCTTTCGGCCAGCGGGCCGGCGAAGAAATCGTACCAGCTCACCGGGCAAGGCAAGGCGTGCTTGCACCGGTGGATCGAGACCCTCGAAGGCTATCGCCTTTCGCTCGGCAAGCTCCTGGCCGCCGCGCGCCGGGCCGCGGCGAGAATGGCGTGAGGAGACGGGTCATGTTGGGCGAGCTGATCGAGTGTGCCTGGCGCGAGCTTTGCCGCCGCAAGTGGCGGACGGGAACGACCGTCCTCGGCTACTTCCTGGCGGTCGGCCTGACCGTGGGTCTGGCGGTGGCGATGTGGGCCCGCCGGGAAGCCGCGAACCAAGTTCTCGGCGCGACCGGCACGCACTTTGTGGCCTTCGCCCCGGCGTCCGCCGGCCAGGGCGCCCGGCCCCCGCTGGACTACCTGGACCCACAGAGCGAGGGCCTGATCGCCGTGGGCAACAACGAGGTCCCCGCGGGCCTCTTGCCGGCGGATTTGGCGGCCAGGGTCAAGCAGATCCCGGCCGTCAAAGATGCCTCCGGCTGCCTGCTGTTTCGCTTCAAGGACTCCAAGGACAGCCACCTCTTCACCGTGGCGGGGATCGACGCCGGAGGGAACCTCGCCGTGGGCACGACCTGCTGCGCGGCGACCGACGTGCTGGACGGGCGCTACCTCGCGCCCGACGCCGAGCAGGGAGTCATGATCGAGGAGGCTTATGCCAAGTCCCGCGGAATCGGCGTGGACCAGAGAATCTCTGTTGCCGGCAAGACCTTTGAGATCGTGGGGATCGTCAATTCCGGAATCCGGCCGGCCAAGGCCGACGTGTACATGCCGATCCAGGAGGCGGAGCGGCTGGTGGATTCGCGGCTCAAGGGAGAGGCGGTGCAGCACCGGTTCAACGTGCTACTGGTCGAGTCGCTGCGATCCGACCTCCAGACCGACGCCATGCGGGAGGTCAAAGCGATCCATCCCGGCCTGGTCCTATCGAGCTACGCGTGTTACCGCCCGGCATCGCGGGTCATGGGGATGAATGAGGGCGCGATCCGGATCCTGATCCTGCTGGTTGCGTTGGGCGCTCTGTTGTTTGCCGCCAAGTCGCAGTTGGCCTCGGTGCTGGAGCGGCGTCGGGACATCGGCGTGCTCAAGACCCTGGGCTGGAGCAGCCGCGAGGTGCTCACCCTGGTGCTGGCCGAGTCCGTGATCCAGGGGTTGATCGGCGGCGTGCTCGGCGGCGCGGCCGCGGCCTTCGGGTTGCTGCTTACGGGCGTTGCCGCGCCCGGGTCAAACGGACTCGACGCGGCCTCATACCTGGTATTGCTTGCCGGGGTGCTCGGGGCAGGGGTGTTCCTGGCACTGGTCGGCGGGGTGCTGGCCGGAGCAGTCCCGGGCGTGCTCGCCTGCCGGGTCAGCCCGGCCGAGGCAATCCGGAAGTTGTGAGGGTTCAGCCATGAACCATACCTTCCTCGAGTGTCGCGGGCTGAGTAAGACGTTCGCCGTCCGGGGCCGCGCCGTCGCCGCAGTCGAGCCCGTGGACTTGACGATCCAGCGCAGCGAGACCGTGGTGATCCACGGGCCGAGCGGCGCCGGCAAGTCCACGCTGCTCGGGCTCCTCGCCGGCCTGGAAAGGCCCAGTGCGGGGACCATCGCCGTCGATGGCAATCGCCTCGACCTCCTCTCGGGCGCCGAACTGGCTGCCTGGCGTCGCCGCAACGTGGGCTTTGTCTTTCAGGATCACAACCTCCTGCCCGGCTGGACCGCGGAGGAGAATGTGGCCGCCGCATTGGTCGGCTTGGGCCTTGCGCGGGGCGAGCGACGGGAGCGGGCAAGACAAGCCTTGGAGCGGCTGGGGCTGGGCGGGCGGCTTGATCATCTCCCCGGGGAGCTCAGCGTGGGGGAGCGGCAGCGCGTGGCCGTGGCCCGGGCGCTGGTCAAAAAGCCGGCCCTCATCCTGGCCGACGAGCCGACCGGCGACGTGGACGAGGACTCTGGACGGCTGATCATCGAGCAGTTGCTGGAAGCAGCCCGGCGCCCGGAAGCGGCGATGATCGTGGCCACCCACGGCGACGTCCGGGCCGAGCTGGCGGGACGGTCTTTCGCGATGAGATCGGGGACACTGATTCCCGATGGACCCGCTCGTTGAGACGCGCCGCGCAATCGCGGCGGCTGAACGGCGGATTGAACGCGCCGCACAAGCGAGGCGGGCGAGCGACGGGTCTGCGCCGCCCCCCTCACCCGCTCACCGGATCGCGACCACCTTGACCGTCGCCAACTCCGCCTCGGGCATGGCCGCGATCTTCCGCGCGACGGCCTCCAGGTAGGCGTCGGCGTCCCGGTGGGCCTTGTCGCTTCCGGCTGACTTGGGGAGCGGCTTGAATGCGGCAAGAAGCTCCAGGAGCTTTGGCGTGGGCCGCACTTCGGCGATCTTGCCGGTCTGCGCGTTCTTGACGCGGACGACGATCTTCTCCGCCGGGACCCAGTGCAGGGAGCGTTTGCCGAGAGTGGCCCCGGTCGAGACCTGAACGCCGTCGAGCAAGCAGGATTGCGGCGGCTTCTCCAGCGGCCCCTCGACCGTCACCTCCACGTCGAAGTATCCCTTGGCCTCCACCGCCCGGCGTCCGGCCGCGCCCAATCGGGCCCCGGCGACCACCGCCGGGCCCAGGTGCCCGTGGAACTGGACCACCCGGGCGAGCCACGCGGGATCGTCGGCCCGGCGCCCATAATCCGGCCGCGGCAGCGGCTCGATGGTCTCCTCCGCGGAATGAGCATTTGCGACGCAACAAAGGAGCAGGAGAACGGCTATGGGCTTCATCGTTGAGTTCCTCGCAGGGGATCGCGACGCCGGCCCAGTCTACCCCGGATTGGCCAGTGAGGCAACCGGCAAGGGTGTCCTGGCCCCGGTTTTTCTTGGCGTGCCTCTTGCACTGGACGCCTCGCGCTGGTATTACTAAATGCGATTTCGTAATACCGCCGCGTTCCTCACCGCTTTCGGAAAGGGCGTCCGATGCACAACAACCAACGCACCACGGGGCCGGCAGAGAACCGGCATCGCCGGCCATCCACAATGCGGCCAGCCGGGTTGCGACCCCGGGCCGCCGCCTTCACGCTGGTGGAAATCCTCGTCGTCATCGCGATCATCGGGCTATTGCTCGCACTCCTGCTCCCGGCCGTGCAAGCCGCGCGGGAAGCGGCCCGGAAAGTCCATTGCCAGAACAATCTCAAGCAGATCGGCCTGGCCCTGCACCAGCACGAGCTGGTCTGGAAGCGTTACCCCGCGGCGATTGAGGACAAGGTCACGGCCGCTTTTCCCGCGGTCTCGGCCAGGAACTACCGTTGGTCGGCGCTGGCCATGCTCACGCCCTACCTGGAGCAGTCCGCCGTCTACGACCGGCTGAATCTCGACGTTCCCCTGTATTGCCCGCCGTCCTTTCCCCCGTCTTTCATCCATCCGGACAACGTGGAGTCCGTGGCCTTGGACGTCGCCACGTTCCGCTGCCCGAGCGATTTCGGCCGGCGGGTCTACCAGGAGTTCGGGCCCACCAACTACTGCGCCTCCTACGGCAGCGGCGCCAAAGGCGGCCCCTATGTCCGCACGGACGGGGTCTTCTTCGTCGATTCGAAGATCACCACGGGCCAGGTCTCCGACGGACTGGCCTTCACCGTGTTCTTCTCCGAGAGTCTGATCGGCACGGGCGGGCCGGATAGCACCCTGGCGGCCGCCCAGGCCGGCGCACAGGAGAAGGAGGTGCTCGTCCGGCTCTTCGCCGTCCCGTTGACCGAGCCGGCGTGCAGCAACCCCTCTGCCCCGGTGACGAATCTCCGCGGCGCGGCCTGGGCGGACGGGCTGGCCTGGTCGTCGGGCTACAACCATTGGCGAGTGCCGAACTCGCCCGTGCCCGACTGCTGCTCGTTTCTCGGCGTCTGGAAGGCTGCGCGGAGCCGGCATCCGGGCGGGATCAACGTGCTAGCCGGGGATGGCTCGGTCCGGTTTCTCGGGGACAGCATCGAGTTGGAGGTCTGGCGGAACCTCGGGGCGCGGAACGACCGGAACGGGATTCCGGGATGGTGACCATCGCAACGCCGCGGCCGGCGCGGCTGAGCCGCAAGCGGTCTTCGTCACTTGCCATCGCCATTTGCGGTGGCTATGCTGGGGGTTCGTTTCCATCGCAGTTTAGGCAACTTGGCTCGTGTACAAGTAGAACGCCATGAGCTTGAAGAACGCTGGAACGGCC